>NZ_JAJSRC010000098.1:0-443 GCF_021283245.1 Pseudomonas sp. NMI760_13
TGGACCCAGGCGAGGCGTTGCGCGTTGCACTCCTGGACCATGCCGACGGGGTCTGGCACCGTCAGCGCGAGCACGCCGTCGGCGAGCTCTTCGCGTTGTATCAGGGCAGCGATGTACGTGCGCGTGGCCGCCAGGCGCTCAAGGCGAGGGTAGAAGCCATGGACGCTGGTGAAGGGGCCGGTGCTGGGCACGGCGTATTCCAGGACCTCGTCGAGTTGCAGGCGGTCTGCGCGCATGGCCCGGCCCACACTGGCGGGCGCTTCGCGGGCCGCTTTCAGGTCGAGTGCGAGGAAGCGGCTGGTGAGCTCGGGGTCGTTGTTCGCGATGGCGTGCTTGTACTGGTCCAGCACGGGCTTGGGCCAGGGGTCGTTGGCGAAGGCGATCCAGGCGGTCGAGTACAGCAGGGTGTTGATGTTGATGAACGACGCGATGACATCGTGATG
>NZ_JAJSRC010000099.1:0-433 GCF_021283245.1 Pseudomonas sp. NMI760_13
TCAACGCCATTGCCCGCCACCAGCTCGAACACGGCGTGCTCGCCCTGGTGCTCGACGACACCGTCGGCCTGGTCCAGGAGTACAACCACCAGCGCCTCAACTGGATCGCCCGGCGCCAGCAATGGCGCGAGGACCCGCTGCGCGCCTATCAGCTGCAGACCTCGCAGATCCTGCTGACCCTGCGCGCCATGCAATGGCCCTGGGCCGAGCAGCAGACCCCGTCCTTCGAGCCCCACAGCGGCGATGGCCCGCCGGTGTTCGTCGACCCGCAGGTCGAGCGCCAGCGCGAGGTCGAACGGCGCGCTCGGGACGGCGTCGCCCGGCTCGAGGAGCGCTACCACGAGCCCCTACGCGCAGGCTTCCAGGCCGAGTACGAGCGCCAGGAAGCCGAGTACCAGCGCTACATCGACCTGAACACCCAGGCCTACACCCA
>NZ_JAJSRC010000012.1:0-171398 GCF_021283245.1 Pseudomonas sp. NMI760_13
GCCCTTACGGCGAGTCACTTTTTGTCAAACGCGACAAAAAGTAACCAAAAAACGCTGCGCTCCATTCATCCGGCCCTCCGCTACGCTCCGGGTTCCCTCACTCCGGCCTTGCTCCCGGGAGGACCGCGCTGCAGGGCCCATCCTGGGCCCCAGCGCTTGACGGGCATCCATGCCCGTCACCTCCCTCCGCAAGGCCTGCGTTCGGCCTCCTGAAGTCGCGAAAGTACGGGCGGCGCCTGGACTGACGCAGCTGTCGCTAGCGAGGTATGAGGATAGACTCCTGATCGGCAACGGCAACGGCAACGGCAACGGCAACGGCAACGGCAACGGCAACGGCAACGAGCAGCACGTCTGCATCTGCGTGATCAGATAAACTGCCTTCATGTCTGATTTTTCTCTTCCCCAAGCCCCTCTGCAACGCCTGGACCTGCCTTGGTTGCGCCACGCGGGAATCGAAGCCGCGGTCCTGCGTCTGGACCTGATCGACCCGCTGATCAGCGGCAACAAATGGTTCAAGCTGCGTCATCACCTGATCCAGGCCCGCACGGCCGATGCCCCGGGCCTGATCAGCCTGGGCGGCAACCATTCCAACCATCTCCACGCCCTGGCGGCCGCCGGCAAGCGCTTCGGCTTCGCCACCGCCGGCCTGCTGCGTGGCCACCCGCAGGAAACACCGACGGTGCTAGACCTGCGAGCCCTGGGCATGGAACTGCACTGGCTCGGTTTCGGCGGCTACCGCGCCCGCCATGAGCCCGGTTTCTGGCAGCCCTGGCAGGCCCGGTACCCAGGTTGGCACTGTATCCCCGAAGGCGGTGGCGGCCTGGCCGGTGCCCAGGGCTGCGGGTTGATCGTCGAGCAATGCCGGGCGCAACTGGCAACGCTCGGCTGGACCGACTACGACGCCTGGTGGCTGGCGGCGGGAACCGGCACGACCCTGGCGGGCCTGGTGCTGGAGGAGGCGGGCAGGCATGTGGTCCATGGCGCCCTGGCCGTGCCCCTGGACCACGGCGTGCCGGAAACCATCGCAACATTGGCGGGCGTGCAGGGCTACCAGCTGCACGACGCCAGCCGTGGCGGTTTTGCCCGTATCGACGACGCGCTGCTGGCGTTTATCGCCGACACCGAACGGCAAACCGGCATGCCGCTGGAGGCGCTCTACACCGGCAAGGCCCTGCTGTCCCTGCGCGACCAGGTCGAGGCCGGGCGTTTCGCCCCCGGCACCCGCCTGGTGTTCCTGCACACCGGAGGCCTGCAGGGACGACGCGGCTACTTGTAGGGCAGCATGCGCAGCAGCGTGTTGTCGCGCCGCACGTAGTGGTGGTAGAGCCCGGCCAGCGCGTGCAGGCCGATCAGCCAGTAGCCCCAGCTACCGATGCGCTCGTGCCAGCCCTTGATGAACTTGCTCAGGTCCGGATCCGGGGCGACGATGGCCGGCAGCTCCAGGCCATAGAACGGGATCGGCTTGTCGGCGGCGCTGAGGATTGCCCAGCCGGCCAGCGGCAGGCCGATCATCATCAGGTACAGCAGCAGGTGCACCAGGTGCGACAGGCCCGTCTGCCAGGCTGGCGGCCTGGGCACGATCGGCGGGGTGGGGCGCGACAGGCGCAGGGCCAGGCGCAGCCAGACCAGCACGAATACCGTCAGCCCGAGCATGAAGTGCAGGTCTTTCATCAGGTCGCGTTCGGCGCTGCCCTTGGGGAACAGGCCGCGCAGCTCGATGCAGGCGTAGACTGCGGCCAACAGCACCAGCATCAGCCAGTGCAGGACGATCGACAGCCGCGCGTAATGGGTCGCGGGAGTGGATGAAACCATGGTGGATCCTCGTCATCAGGTCAAAAAGGGCGCTCTTGCTGGCGCCTGCCCCTAACTCTAATCGCTGGCGTGGAAATGTGTTTGCTTCAGATCTATCAAACGCGGCCGACACAGCGGGCTTGGGTGATGGCTTTGGGCCTGCACCCGATCTCCATCGCACAAGGATCCTGTGTCAATGAAACGCCTCATCTCCACCCCTCGGGTAGCGCTGTTCGGCGCCCTGTCCCTGCTGCTCGCCGGCTGCGAGCAAAACCCGGCGGTCAAGACGCCACCGATTGCCGCCCTGACCATTCCGCTGTGCGTGAACGACGAATGCGCCGTACTGGACCAGAACGGCGCATTCCGAGTCGCCCCAGGCAGCGAGTTCACCCAGATCTATACCCAACCCTTCACCAACGCCTTCATCTTCGGGCGTGGCGACTACTGGCACCTGGCAAGTGGTGACGGCAAGCAGGTGATTCGCGCCGACCTCACCGACGAGCTCTACACCCTGACCCCTGGCCTGTTCGGCTACGTCCGCAATGGCAAGGTCGGGGTGATGGACGAGCAGGGCAAGGAAGTCCAGCCGGCCATCTTCGACAATGTCTATGTCGGTGGCGACAACGACTTTATCGTCTACGAGATCGACGAACTGCGCGGCATCCTCACGCCTCAGGGCGAGAAGGTCAGCGAGGCGGTATTCGACTCAATGTACGTGCGCGAGGATTTCGCCAAGCGCGGCAACTGGGTGCTCGCCGAGCGCCAAGGCGAAAGCTGGGGATACAACCTCAAGACCAAGGTGTTGCGCAAGCTGGACTTCGACACCATTGTCAGCGCGGCCGACGGGTATCTGGTGGTCTCCCGCGAAGGCGGCGCAGGCAAGGGCCTGGCTGATGCCACCGGCAACCTGGTGATTGCGCTCGACAAGGGCTGGCTGGGCACGCCAGGCGGTGGCCTGGTGGCGTATCGGGATGGTTACGACAAACCTTGTGGCTACCTGGATTATCAAGGCAAGGTCGTGATCGAGGCGCAGTACCAGAACTGCGAGACGTTCGGCAAGGTTGGCGGCATGGTGCAGTTGCCGCGTACCGACGAAGACCGGGGCAAAGCCGGGATGATCGGGCATGACGGCAAATGGCTGATCGAGCCCGAGTACGACTCGATCGGCGACGCGGGTATTGGCCTGCTCGGCATGAGTGGCCACCGCCCTGGTTTCAACCATATCGGCAAGCTGCAGAACATGTTCCTGGCAACCTACGGAACCATCGACCTGGACCAGGGGAAGGTTGTGTTCCAGCCCACCTACAAGCAGATCGGTGTGGTCGCGCCCAAGCGCTATGCCTTCACCGAGCTGAAATCGCCGAAGAAGACGGTCATGCTCCTCGGTAGCCCGAGTGAGACGGATACCGTGGGCCTGATGGACGAGCAGGGCAAGGTGTTGGTCAAGCCGGAACAGTTCGTGTCGTTCAAGCTGTTGGCCGATGGCCATCACCTGCTCGCTGCCGAGGGTAGCAGGTCGGACAACTTGCGCGCACTGTATGACCTCGATGGCAAACTGCTGGTGCCCGCCAAATGGCAAGACCTGGAAGTCGACGAGGCGCGTGGCGCGATCTTCGCCTATCGGGTCGAGGGCAATGGCGACGACGCCGTGCGCACGCTGCGCGCCCTGTATCGTCTGGATGGCAGCGTGGTGTTCGACACCAACCGCCTGCCCTGCGGCGCGGAACAGGTGGTCGACGGCAAGGGCCAGGTGCTGTGGCCGAAGGATGCCCAGGCGCATTGCCCGGCGCCTGAGCCAGTGGCCGAGGCGTCCTGACGCTTGAGCTCCCGTCGCCGGCGAATCGGCGGTGGGGGCTGCTTCAGCGTGGGGGGAGGTCTGGCCAGTTGTCGGCCACCAGGAACATCCGTTCGACCTCTGCCCATGTCCCGTCCGGCTGTTCCTCCACCCTGCTCAGCAGGTGTGCGTGGGCATCGGGCTCCAGCCCTTCCCGCCAGGCGGTGAAGCGCGCTGCATTCCAGCAGGCTTGTGCTTCGAACCGCGCCGGTGCCAGCCATGCGTGGCGGGGCAGGGGCTGCCAGCATCCATTATCGGCTTCGCTCCATTGCGATTGACGTAGCCAGCCACCGCGCAGGTGCCGGGGGTTGGCGCCGTCAGGCGAGTGGGTCTGTCCCGACCGTGGGTAGAACAGGTAGCCGCCAAGCCACAGGTGGGCCTGCACCCGATCCAGGCCCAGTCCGGCCAGCACCGAGTGACTCCGCGATCCGCTCGACATGGGCAACTGGTGCTGTACCAGGTGCGCCAGCTTGCGCCCCAGCCGGTCATGGCAACCGGGGCCGAGCCAGAGGTCCGGGTTGCCGCCGTCACCGCTCGGTGGTCCCAGATAGAGCTTGATGGCCAGCTCCAGGTGATGATCGCCTTCGCGGTCGCGCAGCAGGATGTCCAGTTCGCCCAGGGTGTGCCCGCCGTCGCGGATCGCCAGGTTGGCCGCCAGCAGCTCGATGCCCGGCGCCTGCTGCAGGGCGAACTGCCACAGGCTTTCGTAGTACAGGCCCAGGCGCCGGCTGTTCAGGCGTGTCAGCCAGGCCAGCAGCGGCGCAGGCTCCTGGTCGAGCGACGCGAGCCATTGGCTCAGGCGCTGCGGATCATCGGCCCAGGCGCTGCCCTGCAGCGGGTGGCGCTGGGGGCAGCCGGCCTGCGCCAGCAGCGGGGGCGACAGCAGCGCCCAGGCCAGGTCGCGCACGGCAGGGTGGCGCAGCTGGCGGGGCAGGGACTCGAGGTCGGCGAAGGGCATCATCCTGCGAGCATAGCCGGTTTGCCGCTGGCCGGTCCTTTCGCCCATAATCCCGGCATTGTCACCCCGCCGCAGAGCCTTGCAGGAGCACCATGGAGCAATTTCGCAATATCGGTATCATCGGACGCCTTGGCAGCTCCCAGGTGCTCGACACCATTCGCCGACTGAAAAAATTCCTCCTCGAGCGCCACCTGCACGTGATCCTCGAGGACACCATCGCCGAAGTCCTGCCTGGCCACGGCCTGCAGACTTCCACGCGCAAGCTGCTGGGCGAGGTCTGCGACCTGGTCATCGTGGTCGGCGGCGACGGCAGCCTGCTTGGCGCCGCCCGCGCCCTGGCCCGGCACAACATCCCGGTACTGGGCATCAACCGCGGCAACCTGGGCTTTCTCACCGACATCCGTCCCGACGAGCTGGAAGAGAAAGTCGCCGAGGTGCTCGACGGCCACTACCTGGTGGAGAACCGCTTCCTGCTGCAAGCCGAGGTACGCCGCCACCACGAGGCCATCGGCCAGGGCGATGCCCTCAATGATGTGGTGCTGCACCCGGGCAAGTCGACGCGGATGATCGAGTTCGAGATCTACATCGACGGCCAGTTCGTCTGCAGCCAGAAGGCCGATGGCCTGATCGTTGCCACCCCGACCGGCTCCACCGCCTATGCGTTGTCAGCCGGCGGCCCGATCATGCACCCCAAGCTCGACGCCATCGTCATCGTGCCGATGTACCCGCACACGCTGTCGGGCCGGCCGATCGTGGTGGACGGCAACAGCGAGCTGAAGATCGTCGTGTCCAAGGACCTGCAGATCTACCCGCAGGTCTCCTGTGACGGCCAGAACCACTTCACCTGCGCCCCCGGCGACACCATCACGGTGAGCAAGAAACCGCAGAAGCTGCGCTTGATCCATCCGCTGGACCACAACTACTACGAGGTCTGCCGCACCAAGCTCGGCTGGGGCAGCCGCCTGGGCGGCAGGGACGACTGATGCTCGATCCGGCGCGCAGTTTCGACATCATCGGTGACGTGCATGGTTGTGCGCTCACCCTCGAACGCCTGCTCGACGCGCTCGGCTACAAGCGGGTCGGCGGGGTCTGGCGCCACCCGCGGCGCCAGGCGCTGTTCCTCGGCGATATCGTCGACCGCGGCCCGCGCATCCGCGAGGCGCTGCACATCGTCCACGATATGGTCGAGGCGGGCCAGGCCTTCTGCATCATGGGCAACCATGAGTACAACGCCCTGGGTTGGGTTACCCCGGCACTGCCCGGCAGCGGCAAGGCTTTCGTGCGCGAGCACACCCCGCGCCATGCCCGGCTGATCGACGAGACCCTCACCCAGTTCGCCCAGCATCCTGGCGACTGGCACGATTTCATCCAGTGGTTCTATGAGCTGCCGTTGTTCGTCGACGCCGGGCGCTTCCGCCTGGTGCACGCCTGCTGGGACCCGCGGCTGATCGAGCCGCTGCGCCAGCAGTACCCCACGGGCCGCATCGACGAGCACTTCGTGCAGGCGTCGGCGGTGTCCGGCAGTTTCGCCGCCACGGTGTGCAACCGCCTGCTGCGCGGCACCGACATGCGCCTGCCGGACGGCCTGACGCTGACCGGCGGCGACGGCCTGACCCGCGCCTTCTTCCGCACCAAGTTCTGGGAGGAAGACCCGCAGACCTACGGCGACATCGTTTTCCAGCCCGACGCGCTGCCCGACGAAGTGGCCCGCACGCCCCTAAGCCACAGCCAGAAGAACGCCCTGCTGCGCTACGACGAGGACGAGCCGCTGCTGTTTGTCGGCCACTACTGGCGCAGCGGACGCCCGGCGCCGATCCGGGGCAACCTGGCGTGCCTGGACTACAGCGCCGTGCTCTACGGCAAGCTGGCGGCCTACCGCCTGGATGACGAAACCCGCATTGACCCGCACAAGTTCGTCTGGGTCGACGTCGACCGTCCGCAGGCCAGCCAATGAACGTGATCGAAGTACTGCGCCTGCCGCTGGCGGTCGACCTCAGCGGTTTCGTCGCCTTGCTGCGGCGCCTGCAGGTACCGCACCGGGTGGTGGAGGAGGGCGAGGAGCAGGTGCTGTGGGCGCCGCCGGCCATGGCCGGGGATGTGCTCGAACTCTACCGGCGTTTCCCTGATGGCAATGCCGATCTGCAAGCCTTGCCGGAACCCGTGGAGGTCGCTCCGGCGGCGCCTTCGCTGAAGGAGCAGGCCATGGCCTGCAAGGTCACCGCTGCGGTGCTGATCCTGAGCCTGGTGGTCGCCGGGGTAACCGGCCTGGGCGACAACCTGTCGACCATCGGCTGGTTCACCTTCCTGTCGTTCAAGGTGCAGGGCGACTACCTGTACTTCACCCCGTTGCTCCAGGGCCTGGCCGAAGGCCAATGGTGGCGCCTGGTGTCGCCGATGCTGCTGCACTTCGGCGTGCTGCACCTGGCAATGAACGGCCTGTGGTACTGGGAACTGGGCAAGCGCATCGAGTTGCGCCAGGGCCCGTGGATGCTGCTGGGTCTGACCTTGCTGTTCAGCCTGGTGTCCAACCTGGCCCAGCATTTCACCAGCGGCCCGAGCCTGTTCGGTGGCTTGTCCGGCGTGCTCTATGGCTTGCTAGGGCATGTCTGGCTGTACCAGTGGCTGGCGCCCAATCCGCAATTCAACCTGCCCAAAGGCGTGCTGGTGATGATGCTGATCTGGCTGGTGATCTGCCTGAGCGGCGTGGTCGGCCAACTGGGCTTCGGCCAGATCGCCAACGCCGCCCATGTCGGCGGGTTGCTCATCGGATGCCTGACCGGCCTCTTGGGCGGAGCACTCGCCAGGCGTAGACTGTCGGCCTGACTGAGGAGACACCATGTCCACTTTCGCGCAAATGATCGAAAACATCACCCCCGAGATCTACGAGAGCCTGAAGACGGCCGTGGAGATCGGCAAATGGTCCGACGGCCGCAAGCTGACCGCCGAACAGAAGGAGCTGTCGCTGCAGGCGGTGATCGCCTGGGAGATGAAAAACCTCCCCGAGGAGCAGCGCACCGGCTACATGGGCCCGCAGGAGTGCGCCTCGAAGTCGGCGCCGATCGCCAACATCCTGTTCAAGTCGGACTCGGTACATTGATCGAACTCGCTCGTGGCTCTTTGAGCAAGATGGCGGTGCGTCTGGACGCACCGGTCGTTCAATACAGTTTCCGCCTGGATGACGCCGAGGTGCCGGTCAACCCGCTGATCGGCCAGTCGATCCGCCTGGAATACCTCGGCGCGATCCACTGCACCCACTGCGGCAAGCGCACCAAGACCAGCTTCAGCCAGGGTTACTGCTACCCGTGCATGACCAAGCTGGCCCAGTGCGACGTGTGCATCATGGCCCCGGAGAAATGCCACTACGACGCAGGCACCTGCCGGGAGCCTTCGTGGGGCGAGCAGTTCTGCATGACCGACCACGTGGTCTACCTGGCCAACTCGTCGGGCATCAAGGTCGGCATCACCCGCGCCACCCAGCTGCCCACCCGCTGGCTCGACCAGGGTGCCAGCCAGGCGCTGCCGATCATGCGCGTGGCCACTCGTCAGCAATCCGGGCTGGTCGAGGACGTGCTGCGCAGCCAGGTGCCGGACCGCACCAACTGGCGCGCGTTGCTCAAGGGCGACGCCGAGGTGCTCGACCTGCCGGCCATCCGCGAACAGATCTTCGACGCCTGCGCCGACGGCATCCGCGGCCTGCAGGAGCGCTTCGGGTTGCAGGCCATCCAGCCGTTGCCCGACGCCGAGGTGGTGCAGATGCGCTACCCGGTCGAGGCCTACCCGAAAAAGATCGTCAGCTTCAACCTCGACAAGGACCCGGTCGTGGAAGGCACCCTGTTGGGCATCAAGGGTCAGTACCTGATCTTCGACACCGGCGTGATCAACATTCGCAAGTACACGGCCTACCAGCTGGCCGTGCTCCAGTAAAAGGATCGTCACCATGCGTACCGAACAACCGCAAGTGATCTACCTCAAGGACTATCAGGCCCCCGAATACCTGATCGACGAGACCCACCTGACCTTCGAACTGTTCGAGGACCACAGCCTGGTCCATGCGCAGCTGGTCATGCGCCGCAACCCCGAGCGCGGCGCCGGCCTGCCGCCGCTGGTGCTCGATGGCCAGCACCTGGAGCTGCTGAGCGTGCAGCTGGACGATCAGGCGCTGGGCGCCAACGACTACCAGCTCGATGACGACAGCCTCACCGTGCATCCCAAGGCCGAACGTTTCACCCTGGATACCAGCGTGAAGATCCACCCGGAAAGCAACACCGCACTGGAAGGCCTGTACAAGTCCGGCAAGATGTTCTGCACCCAGTGCGAGGCCGAGGGCTTCCGCAAGATCACCTACTACCTCGACCGCCCGGACGTGATGAGCACCTTCACCACCACGGTGATCGCCGAGCAGCATCGCTATCCGGTGCTGCTGTCCAACGGCAACCCGGTCGGTGACGGCCCGGCTGAAGGCGGCCGCCACTGGGCGACCTGGGAAGACCCGTTCAAGAAGCCGGCCTACCTGTTCGCGCTGGTGGCCGGGGACCTCTGGTGCAAGGAAGACACGTTCGTTCGCCAGTCAGGCCGCGAGGTGACCCTGCGCATCTATGTCGAGCCGGAAAACCTCGACAAGTGCGACCACGCCATGGTCAGCCTGAAGAAGTCGATGCGCTGGGACGAGGAAGTCTATGGTCGCGAGTACGACCTGGACATCTTCATGATCGTCGCGGTCAACGACTTCAACATGGGCGCCATGGAAAACAAGGGCCTGAACATCTTCAACTCCAGCTGCGTGCTGGCCCGCGCCGAGACCGCCACCGACGCCGCCCACCAGCGTGTCGAGGGCGTGGTCGCCCACGAGTACTTCCACAACTGGTCGGGCAACCGCGTGACCTGCCGCGACTGGTTCCAGCTGTCGCTCAAGGAAGGCTTCACGGTGTACCGCGATGCCGAGTTCAGCGCCGACATGAACTCGCGCACGGTCAAGCGCATCGAGGATGTCGCCTACCTGCGCACCCACCAGTTCGCCGAGGATGCCGGCCCCATGGCCCACCCGGTGCGTCCGGCGAGCTTCATCGAGATCTCCAACTTCTACACCCTGACCGTGTACGAGAAGGGCGCCGAGGTCGTGGGCATGGTCCATACCCTGCTGGGCGCCGAGGGCTTCCGCAAGGGCAGCGACCTGTACTTCGAGCGTCACGACGGCCAGGCGGTGACCACCGACGACTTCATCAAGGCCATGGAAGACGCCAACGGCGTCGACCTGACCCAGTTCAAGCGCTGGTACAGTCAGGCCGGCACGCCGCGCCTGGAGGTCAGCGAGGCCTATGACGGCGCCGCGCAGACCTACAGCCTGACCTTCCGCCAGAGCTGCCCGCAGACCCCGGACAAGGTCGAGAAACTACCGTTCGTGATCCCGGTGGCCCTGGGCCTGCTGGACGCCGAGGGCAACGACCTGCCGCTGCGCCTGGTGGGCGAGGCGCAGGCCGTCGGCAGCAGCCGCGTGCTGTCGGTGACCGAGGCCGAGCAGACCTTCACCTTCGAGGGGATCAAGGCCAAGCCGTTGCCGTCACTGCTGCGCGGCTTCAGCGCACCGGTCAAGCTGGGCTTCCCGTACGACCGCGATCAGCTGATGTTCCTGATGCAGCACGACAGCGACGGCTTCAACCGCTGGGAAGCCGGCCAGCAGCTGTCGGTACAGGTACTGCAGGAACTGATCGGCCAGCATCAGCGCGGCGAAGCGCTCAAGCTCGACCAGCGCCTGATCACCGCCCTGGCTACCGTGCTTGGCAATGCGTCGCTGGACCCGGCCATGGTCGCCGAGATGCTCTCGCTGCCGGGCGAGGCCTACCTCACCGAAATCAGCCAGGTGGCCGACGTCGATGCGATCCACGCCGCTCGCGAGTTCGCCCGCCAGCAGATCGCCGAGCAGTTGTTCGACGCCCTGTGGTCGCGCTACCAGGCCAACCGCGAGGTGTCGCGCAACACCGCCTATGTGGCCTCTGCCGAGCACTTCGCCCGTCGCAGCCTGCAGAACATCGCCCTGTCCTACCTGATGCTCAGTGGTAAGCCGCAGGTACTGGAGGCGACCCTGGAGCAGTTCGACCAGTGCGACAACATGACCGAGCGCCTCACCGCCCTGGCGGTGCTGGTCAACTCGCCGTTCGAGCCCGAGCGGGCCAAGGCGCTGGAGGCCTTCGCCGAGCACTTCAAGGACAACCCGCTGGTCATGGATCAGTGGTTCAGCGTACAGGCGGCCAGTGCACTGCCGGGCGGCCTGGCGCGGGTCCAGTCGTTGATGCAGCACCCGGCCTTTACCCTGAAGAACCCGAACAAGGTGCGGGCGCTGGTCGGCGCCTTCGCCGGGCAGAACCTGGTCAATTTCCACGCCGCCGATGGTTCGGGGTACCGCTTCCTGGCGGACCTGGTGATCGAGCTCAACGCGCTGAATCCGCAGATCGCCTCGCGCCAGCTCGCACCGCTGACCCGCTGGCGCAAGTACGACGACAAGCGCCAGGCGTTGATGAAGGGCGAGCTGGAGCGGATTCTCGCGTCCGGGGCGCTGTCCAGCGATGTGTATGAGGTGGTGAGCAAGAGCCTCGCTTGAGACCCCTGGGGCTGCTGCGCAGCCCTTTCGCGGCACAAGGCCGCTCCTACAGGGGGCCGCGATCCTCTGTAGGAGCGGCCTTGTGCCGCGAAAGGGCCGCGCAGCGGCCCCAATTGTTCTTGTGGTTAACAAAACATAACGTCCCGCTCGTTGTGTTCCGCCGAACAACCCCGATACGATGACCCGAAGCTATTCCAGGGCTCTGGAACAGGGTTTTCGCAGTACCTGGCAATAGATTGACCCACCACAAGAACACAACAGGGGGCAGTCATGAGAGAGCGGGCAAGGGCACGCTACAGCCTGGCGGCCAGCGCGATGCTGGCGCTGACGCTGAGTATCGGGGCCGGGCAAGTCCTGGCGGCGGTGGCCGCCGAGGAATACTCGGTAGAGTCGGCCAAGGCCAGCCAGAGCCTGTTGATCGGCGCCACCCACGCCGGGCAACGCCTGGTGGTGGTCGGCGACCGCGGCCACATTCTGTTCTCCGACGACCAGGGCCAGACCTGGACCCAGGCCCGGGTCCCCACCCGGCAACTGCTCACTGCGGTGTTCTTCCTTGACGACAAGCGCGGCTGGGCCGTCGGCCACGACGCGCAGATCCTCGCCAGCAGCGACGGCGGCGCGACCTGGAGCAAGCAGTTCGAAGACCTGTCCCGCGAAGCCCCCTTGCTCGATGTGCGCTTCCTCGACCCGCAGCACGGCTTCGCCGTGGGCGCCTACGGTGCCCTGCTGGAAACCCTCGATGGCGGCCAGCACTGGCAGGACGTCGCCGAGCGCCTGGACAACCCCGAGCAGTTGCACCTCAACGCCATCACCCTGGTGAAGGACGCCGGCCTGTTCATCGTCGGCGAGCAGGGCGGCATGTTCCGCTCCAGCGACGCCGGCCAGAGCTGGACCAAGGTCCAGGGGCCCTACGAGGGCTCGCTGTTCGGCGTGATCGGCACCGCCCAGCCCAACACCCTGCTGGCCTACGGCCTGCGCGGCAACCTGTTCCGCTCAACTGATTTCGGCGACAGCTGGCAGCCGATCGAGCTCAAGGCCGAGCGTGGCCCGCTCGAATTCGGCCTGGCAAGCGCTACGCTTCTCGAAGACGGCAGCCTGGTGCTGGTCGGCAACGGTGGCAGCGTGCTGCGCAGCCATGACGACGGGCAGACCTTCAGCGTGCGCAACCGCGCCGACCGCATCGCCCTGTCGGGCGTCAGCGGTCTGGGCGGTGGCGGCCTGCTGCTGGTCGGGCAAGGGGGCGTGCACCTGGCCTCGGCCGACGGCACCCAGGAGGCGCGTCCATGACCAGCCGGGAGAGCTTCGACATGCAGCACAAGGACAAGGCCACCCTGCTGGAACGCCTGATCTTCAACAACCGCCCCATCGTCATCGCCATCTGCGTGTTGGTGAGCATCTTCCTGTTCTGGCAGGCCACGCAGATCCGCCCCTCCACCAGCTTCGAGAAGATGATCCCGCTGCAGCATCCGTTCATCGAGCAGATGCTCGAGCACCGCAACGACCTGGCCAACCTCGGCAACACCGTGCGTGTGTCGGTGGAGTCGACCAAGGGTGACATCTTCGACAAGGACTACATGGAGACCCTGCGCCAGATCCATGACGAAGTCTTCTACATCCCCGGCGTCGACCGTGCCGGCCTCAAGTCGCTGTGGAGCCCCAGCGTGCGCTGGAGCGAGGTCACCGAGGAAGGCTTCTCCGGCGGCGAGGTGATCCCCAACACCTACAACGGCTCCCAGGACAGCCTCGACACCTTGCGCGACAACGTGCTCAAGTCCGGCCAGGTCGGGCGCCTGGTGGCCAACAACTTCAAGTCCAGCATCATCGACATTCCGCTGTTGGAGAGCCACCCCGATCCGCAGGATCCGGGCAAGCAGGTCAAGCTCGACTACCAGCAGTTCTCGCATCAGCTGGAAGAGAAGATCCGCGACAAGTTCCAGGCACAGAACCCCAATGTGAAGATCCACATCGTCGGCTTTGCCAAGAAGGTCGGCGACCTGATCGACGGCCTGGTGATGGTGGCGATGTTCTTCGGCGTGGCGCTGGTGATCACCTGGGCGCTGCTGTACTGGTTCACCTGGTGCATCCGCAGCACCATCGCCGTGCTCATCACCACCCTGGTGGCGGTGGTCTGGCAGCTGGGGCTGATGCATGCGGTGGGCTTCGGCCTGGACCCGTACTCGATGCTGGTGCCGTTCCTGATCTTCGCCATCGGCATCTCCCACGGGGTGCAGAAGATCAACGGCATCGCCCTGCAGTCGAGCGACGCCGACAACGCCCTGACCGCGGCGCGGCGCACCTTCCGCCAGCTGTTCCTGCCGGGGATGATCGCCATTCTCGCCGACGCCGTGGGCTTCATCACCCTGCTGATCATCGACATCGGGGTGATCCGCGAGCTGGCCATCGGCGCCTCGATCGGCGTGGCGGTGATCGTCTTCACCAACCTGATCCTGCTGCCGGTGGCGATCAGCTACGTCGGCATCAGCCAGAAGGCCATTGCCCGCAGCAAGAAGGACGCCACCCGCGAGCACCCGTTCTGGCGCCTGCTGTCCAACTTCGCCAGCGCCAAGGTGGCGCCGGTGTCGGTGGTGCTGGCACTGCTGGCCTTCGCCGGCGGCCTCTGGTACAGCCAGAACCTGAAGATCGGCGACCTTGACCAGGGCGCGCCGGAGCTGCGCCCGGACTCGCGCTACAACCAGGACAACAGCTTCATCATCAGCAACTACTCGACCAGTTCCGATGTGCTGGTGATCATGGTCAAGACCCCGGCCGAGAGCTGCTCGATCCACTCGACCATGGCGCCGATCGACGAGTTGATGTGGACCATGGACAACACCCCGGGGGTGCAGTCGACCATTTCCCTGGTGACCGTGTCGAAACAGGTCATCAAGGGCATGAACGAGGGCAGCCTGAAATGGGAAACCCTGTCGCGCAACCCGGACATCCTCAACAACTCCATCGCCCGCGCCGATGGCCTGTACAACGCCGACTGCTCGCTGGCGCCGGTGCTGGTGTTCCTCAACGACCACAAGGCCGAGACCCTGGAGCGGGTCACCGCCGCGGCCAAGGCCTTTGCCGACAGCCACAACAAGGACGGCCTGCAGTTCCTCCTGGCGGCGGGTAACGCCGGCATCGAGGCGGCCACCAACGAAGTGATCAAGTCGGCCGAGCTGACCATTCTCATCCTGGTCTACATCTGCGTGGCGGTGATGTGCATGATCACCTTCCGCTCCTTCGCCGCGACGCTGTGCATCGTCCTGCCGCTGGTGCTGACCTCGGTGCTGGGCAACGCGCTGATGGCGTTCATGGGCATCGGCGTGAAGGTCGCCACGCTGCCGGTGGTGGCGCTGGGCGTGGGCATCGGCGTGGACTACGGCATCTACATCTACAGCCGCCTGGAGAGTTTCCTGCGCGCCGGCCTGCCATTGCAGGAGGCCTACTACGAAACCCTGCGCTCCACCGGCAAGGCAGTGCTGTTCACCGGCCTGTGCCTGGCCATCGGTGTGTGCACCTGGATCTTCTCGGCCATCAAGTTCCAGGCCGACATGGGCCTGATGCTGACCTTCATGCTGCTGTGGAACATGTTCGGCGCCCTGTGGCTGCTGCCGGCGCTGGCGCGGTTCCTGATCAAGCCAGAGAAGCTGGCGGGCAAGGAAGGCGGGTCGATCTTCGCTCACTGACCAAGGCGGCAGTAGAGTCTGTGGGAGCGGGTTTACCCGCGAATACGATGGTGCACTCACCGACGCATTCGCGGGTAAACCCGCTCCCACAGCGTATACTGTCGGCTCTTTTTTCCATCGGTAATCTCTCGTCCCATGTCCACCCTCGCCACCGCCCTCGCATCCTGCGACATGCTCCTGATCGATGGCCTGCACGCCTTCGACTTCACCTTCGACGCATCCGGCCTCACCATCGAGTGCATGGATGGCCGCCAGCTGCGTCGCTGGACCTTCACCCCCGACCAGATCAGCGCCGCCATCGGCGCGGGCGACGATTGGAGCCTGGCCAGTGACGAAGGCGAGCATCGTCTAGTCTGTATGAGTGCCTTTCGTGCCCCGGATGAAGAAGACGATGAACAGGAAATGGACACGCCTGCTGACCACTAGCCTCATGGCTTTGTCAGTCAACGCCCAGGCCGCCACGTTGCTGGTGGGCAGCTACACCGACAACGGCAGCGAAGGGATCTACCGCTACGACTTCAATGTCCGCACGGGGCAGATCGACGCTACGCCCCGGCAGGTGGTCAAGAGCGTCAGCCCCTCGTGGCTGGTGCTGTCCGCCGACCAGCGCCAGTTGTTCGCGGTCAATGAAACGCCAAAGGGCCAGGTCAGCAGTTTCTCGCTGGGCAAGCAGGGTGAGATCAAGCTGCTGAACCAGGTGCCCAGCCAGGGCGACGAGCCGACCCACGCCAGCCTCAGCCACGACCAGCGCTACCTGTTCGTTGCCAACTACGCCGTTGCCCCCGACCCCGGTGGCAGCCTGGTGGTGATCCCGGTGGCCCGGGACGGCAAGCTCAAGCCTGTGGTGCAGCAGGCCCGGCATGCGCCGAGCAAGGTCAATCCCGAACGCCAGGCCGGTGCCCATGTGCATTCGCTGGTGTTGTCGCCCGATGGCCGCCACCTGTACGCCAGCGACCTGGGCGCCGACAAGGTGTTCATCTACCGCTACGACGGCGCGAGCCCCGAGCATCCGCTGAGTCCGGCGATCCCGCCTGTGGTCGAGTTGCCACCTGGCAGCGGCCCGCGTCACCTGCTGTTCGACGCCAAGGGCCGGCATGCCTACCTGACCCTGGAGATGAGCGCCGAGGTGGTGGTGTTCGATGTGCAGGACGGCGCGTTGACCGAGCGCCAGCGCCTGCCGCTGACCGAGAGCAAGGACGCTGCGGCGAAGGCCGCTGGTGGCCTGCACCTGTCGGCCGATGGGCGCTTCCTCTATGTCAGCAACCGTGGCACTGCCAACGAGATCGTGGTGTATGCCGTGGGCAAGGACGATGGCCAACTTACCCTGCTGCAGCGCCGTTCGGTGGAGGGCGACCATCCCCGGGAGTTTGCCCTCGATCCGGATGGCAACTACCTGCTGGTGGCGAACCAGAAGAGCAACCAGATCGTGGTCATGCGCCGCGATCCGCGCAGCGGCAAGCTGGGGGACACGGTGCAGAAGCTGCCCCAGCAGGCGCCTTCGGATCTCAAGTTTTTGGAATGAACCTGCGTTTGCCCTGTAGGAGCGGCCTTGTGCCGCGAAAGGGCCGCAGAGCGGCCCCAGGATTTCAGCGTTAATGCATCAATCGCCGGGGCTGCTGTGCAGCCCTTTCGCGGCACAAGGCCGCTCCTACAGGGGGCGCGTGTCCAATTATCGATGGGGGTGATATCCGCTACTGCTGCAATGAATTTTTCCAGGCAGATGCATCGGCGTAAGTTTTGACCCAAGGCCCCAACGGGCTAACGTCAACCACCGAAGTCGAGGTCAGCCCACATGAACTTCAATCTCTTCCCGGTCATCGCCGCTTCCGCCATCTCCGCCTCCGTTGTACTGCCAGCCCACGCCCAACTTGAGCAAAGCGCCAAGGCGTCCAACACCCACAGCTACACCCAGAAGTACCTGCAGCAGAGCGCGCATTTTCATGCCGCCCTGAGCAAGCACGCCAATTGAGTGTGTAAAGCCATTGGTAATGGCACAACGCCATGTGATTTAATTTGACGCTGATTTTTTGACTCGCCAAAGGGGCAGAGCATGATGTGGCGTATCACGGCGGTAGTGCTGTTGTTGATGTCCGCGCCGATCCTGGCGCTTTGAGCGATACGCTGTCTCACTTGGCCATCACGGCCTTGAACAGCGGCGATGCCAGCCAGCCCTGCAACCAGCTCCGCAACCGCGGATAAGCCGCCTCGGCGAACCATTCGGGTTCGACCCCGGCAAACTGGCGCATCAGGGGCAGCAAGGCGGCGTCCGCCAGGCTCGGGTGAGCGGCCAGCAGGTAGGGCCTGGTTTCGAGCAGGCGTTCCAGCTCGGCCAGCCAGGGTTCGGCCTGGGCGCGGTAGTACGCCCGGGTGTGCTCGGGGTAGCGCTCGGCGTACTTGTACAGGTTCACCTGCGCCTTGAAGGTGCTGTCGTTGCGCGTGATCAGCGTTTCGGCCTGTTGCGCGGCAGCGGGGTCGGCCTGCAGGCGCCAGTCTTCTGGATCATGTTGGGTGAGCGCCCAGCGCATGATGTCCAGGCTTTCCTCCAGCACCGCATCCCCGGTATCGAGCACCGGCACCGTGCCCTTGGGCGACAATGCCAGCAGCCCGGCCGGCTTTTCCTTCATCTTCACCTCGTGGACCTGCACGTCGCAGCCGGCGTAGCGCAGGGCCAGGCGCGCGCGCATGGCCCAGGGGCAGCGACGGAACGAGTAGAGGATCACCCGCACACCTCCACGTCGCTCAGGCCATTGCCCTGGCGGCGCACCTGGATCTGCACCGGAATGCGCTCGTGCATCTCCTGCACGTGGGAGATCACTGCCACCTTGCGCCCCTGGGCCTGCAGGCCGTCGAGGGCGTCCATGGCCAGTTGCAGCGACTCGGGGTCGAGGCTGCCGAAGCCTTCGTCGATGAACAGCGATTCGATACGCAGAGTGCTCGACGCCATGGATGCCAGGCCCAGGGCCAGGGCCAGCGACACCAGGAAGGTCTCGCCGCCCGACAGCGAATGCACCGAGCGCAGTTCGTCGCCCATCTCGGTGTCCAGCACGAGCAGGCCCAGGGCACTACCGCCGCGCTTGAGGCGATAACGCCGGGCCAGCTGGCGCAACTGGCTGTTGGCGTGATGCAGCAGCAGGTCGAGGTTGTAGCCCTGGGCGATCTTGCGGAACACATCACCCGAGGCCGAGCCGATCAACGCATTCAGACGTGCCCAGCGTTGCCATTGCTGGTAGGCCTGTTCGATCTGTTCGGCCAGGGCCTGGCTGGCCTGTTGCCGGCGCTGGTCCTCGGCCTGTTGGGCGCGCAGCTCGGCGCATTGCTGCTCCTGGGCTGCCAGCTGTGCGGCCAGTTCGGCGAGGGCGGTTTCCAACGCTTCGACGGGCAACTCGCCGTGGGCCTGGGCAGTGTGTTGCTGCAGTCGCTGCTCACGCTCTCCTAGCAACACGCGGCCTTGCTCGACGGCTTTTTCCGCGGCCTGCAGGCGTTGACGCAGCTCGCCCACCTGGCTGTCGTCGATGGCCAGCAGGCGGCCGAGGCCGGCGTCGTCCAACTCCGGGTGTTCGCTGCGCCACTGGGCGATTTCGCCCTGTAGCTGCTGGTGCTCCTGCTCCAGTGCCTGCTGGCGCTGCTGGTTGGCCTTGAGCTCGCCGGCCAGTTGCACGCCCTGGGTGTGCAGCGCCTGCAGTTGCCGGGCGCTGTCTGCCTCGGCGGCGCGGGCCTGTTCCAACTGGGTGTCCATGTGCTGCTGCCAGGCTTCGGCGCTGGGCTGGTCGCCGAGCAGCTCGCCCAGGGTGGCCTGGGCCTTGTGGCGTTGCTCCTCCAGCACGGCGAGTTTCTGTTGCAGCTGCTGCTGGCTGTGCAGGCGTGCCTGTTGCTGATCGCGCTGTTTGTCCAGCTGGACCTGGCGAGCCTGTTGTTCTTCCAGCTCGTCCTTGCGCAGGTCGAGTTGCTGGCGGCGCTGGGCAATCTGCTGGTCGAGGCCGAGGAACGCATTGGCCGGGTCGTCGCGCAGGGCCTGGAGAATGTCCGGGGGCAGCACGCTTTCGAGGCTTTCGAGGGCCTGCGCGAGTTGTTGCTCGTCGGCGGCCAGGGCCTGGTGCTGCTGGTCGAGGTGGCGCTGGGCCTGTTGCTGGGCTTCGCCGGCGGCCTGCAATTGCTGGGTGAGACGGGCGGCATCCCTTTGCAGGGCGAGCAGGGCGCCCTGGCGTTTCTCGTCGCGGTCGATCTCGTCGCCGAGGCGGCGCAGCTGACCGTCGAGCCACTTGCCACGGGCGCTGTCGTCCTGCGGCGCCAGCGCTGGCCACAGGGCATGGGCCTGAACCTGCTCGAGCACGGGCTGCAACTGCTCGCCCAACTGCTGCTGTTGCTGCTGGTAGTCCTTGAGCTGGGCGTTGACCACGCCCAACTCGGTGCGCAGCTCCACCAACCTGGTATTGAGCTGTTCGACCTGCCGCTGCGCCGCCGCTTCCTCAGCCTGGTCGTGGCGACCGAGGCTGTGCAGCAACGCTTCGGGCTGATGGAACGGGTGCTCGGCGCTGCCACACACCGGGCAGGGCTCGCCATCGCGCAGCTGGGCGCGCAGTTCCTCGACGCTGGTGTTACGCGCCAGGCGCTGGCGCTCGAGCAGCTGGCGGGTCAGGGTCAGCGCCTGCTCGGCGCCCTCCAGTTCTGCCTTGGCCGCCGTGCCTTCGCCGATCAGTTGCTGGCGCTGCTGCATGGCCTGTTGCTGGCGCTCGCGCAGTGTATTGAGGCCGTTGCGCAGTTCCATTTCGCGGCCATGCAGGCGCGACAGTTCCTCGACCGCGCGTTGCTGCTTGCGGTTGTCCTGGAGCATGGCGCCGAGCAGGTCGATCTGCTCGGCCAGCGCCTGGGGTTCGGCCCCCGCCTCGCGGAACAGCAACTCGAAATGTTCGCGCTGGGCTTGCAGCTGGGCGTTGGCCTGGCTGGCCTGGGCCTGCAGGCCGGGCAGCTCTTCGCGGCCCTTGGCCAGGCGGCCGCCGATCAGCATCACCTGCTTGAGTTGCGGCAGGTAGGCCTGCCAGGCGTCGGCCAGGCTGCCGAGCGGTTCGCTTTCGGCCAGAGCGCTGTCGATCTGGGCCAGTTGCTCCAGGCTGCGCTGCTGGTTGTCTTCCAGCAGCTGCAGTTGCTGCTGGGCTGCATCGACTTCCTGTTCGGCCTGGGTGCAGGCTTCCCGTTGTTCGGCAAGCTCCTTGTCCAGGCGCGTCAGGTCGCCCTGGGCGGCGAAGGCCTGGCGCAGGCGCGGGGCGTTTTCGCCGTGCAGGGCCTGGTGCTGGACCAGGTGCTGGCGGGCCGTTTCCAGAGCCTGCTGCAGCGCGTCGGTGTGTTGCTGCAGTTCGGTTTGCTGGCGCAGTTGCTGGTCGATATCGGCCAGCACCGGGGCCAGTTGCCCGGCCAGGTGCTGCTGGCGGTGGAACTGGTGGCGCTGGGGCGCCAGGCGCTCCAGGCGTTGCAGGTCGACGCGCTGCTCGGCCAGTTGCTGCCACTCGTGTTGCGCATTTTGCAGGGCCGTGCCGGCTTCGCTGTGCTGGGCCTGCAGGCGCTGCTGTTCGGCAAACCAGATGCGCTGCTGTTCCAGTTGGCGCTGGCGCGCCTGTTCGGCCTTGAACTGCTGCTGGGCCTGTTCCAGTGCCTGGTCGAGGGCGGCGCGGGCTTCGGCTTGCATCGGCAGCAGGTGTTCAGCCTGCTTCTTCAGGTCGTTGTGAACCTCGCCGGTTTCCCGCGCCTTGCTGAAGGCGCGTTGGCCCAGGCGGGTGTAGATCGCGGTGTTGGTGAGTTTTTCCAGCAGTTCGCTGCGCTCGCGGTCGTCGGCCTTGAGGAAGGCGCCGAATTCGCTCTGGGCCAGCATCACCGCGCGGGTGAACTGCTCGAAGTTCAGGCCCAGGCGGGCCTCGACCAGTTGCTTGTATTCGTTCTTGCCGCTGCCCAGCAGCTGCTCGCTGTCCAGGTCGTAGAGGCTCTGGCGGCTGTTCTGCAGCTTGCCGGTGGCTTTTTCGCGGGCGCGGTTGGCTTCCCAGCGGGCGCGGTAGCGGCCGCCGTCGATGCCGACGAAATCGACTTCGGCGAAGCCGCTGCCGGTGCCGCGGCGCAGCAAATTGCGCGGATCCGAGGTGGGGATCTCGCCGTCGGCGTCCGGCACCTTGGCTTCCCGGGCGATGTCGTTCAGGCGCGGCACGCTGCCGAACAGCGCCAGGCACAGGGCGTCGAGCAGGGTGCTCTTGCCGGCGCCGGTGGGCCCGGTGATGGCGAACAGGCCAGCGCTGGCCAGGGGCTCGGCGGTGAAGTCGATATCGACCGGGCCGGCCAACGAGGCCAGGTTTTTCAGGCGGATGGCGAGGATCTTCATGCCTGCTCCTCCTCTTGCAGGACGTCCTGCAGCAATTCGGCGAAATCGGCCAGGGCCTGCTCGTCGGCGGGGTTGCCGTAGACCTGCTCCCAGGCGCGGCCGAACAGGTCCTGCGGGGTCATCTGGGCCAGCTCGACGAAGGCTTGCTCGTCGTCTTCGGCGCGGCCGCTGCCGGCGTATTCGGCGCTGATGCGCACCAGGCGCACAGCCTTGCCCTGCAGGGCGCCTTCGATCTGCTGGCGCAGGTCGGGCTGCGGCTCGTCCAGGCGCACCCGTACTTCCAGCCAGGGCTGGCGGTTGGGGTCTTCGAGCAGGTCGATCACCGGCAGTTGCCCGAGCTGTTCGAGCAGTTCGCCCAGCGGCGCCGGGCCGACCCGTTGCAGGGCCACCGCGCGGGGTACCGGACGCGGCTCGATGCTGACCAGCTCGGCGCCGTCCAGCTCGACTTCCAGGACCTGGTGCGGGTAGTTGATCTCGGCGAACGACAACGGGATCGGCGCGCCGCTGTAGCGGATGCGGTTCTCGCGGTTGACCTTCTGCGGCTTGTGCAGGTGGCCGAGGGCGACATAGCTGATGGCCTTGTCGAACAGTTTGGCCGGCAGGGCCTCGGCATTGCCGATGATCAGGCTGCGCTCGGAGTCCTCCGAGATACTGCCTCCGGCCATGTGCGCGTGGCTGATGGCGACCAGCGCCTGGTCTTTCTTGCGCTTCTTCTGCGCCGCGGCGATCAGTTGCTCATGGACCTGGTTGATGCCCTGCAGGTAGTCGTCGCCCAGCGCGGGGCCGGTGACTTCGGCCGGACGCAGGAAGGGCAGGGCCAGGCACCAGGCGCCGACCTTGCCGCGGGCGTTGGTCAACGGGATCAGCAGCCGCTCGGTGTCCAGCTGGCCCTCGTCGAGCCAGTGCACCCGGCCCAGGGCGTGGGTGCGCAGGCGGCGCATCAGCGGCGCCGGCAGCTCGATGCGCGAGCCGGAGTCGTGGTTGCCGGCGATCATCACGATGTCCAGCTTGGGCTGTTGCTCGTGGGCCTGGACGATGAAGTCGTAGAGGCGCTCCTGGGCTTTGACCGGCGGGTTGACCGTGTCGAAGATGTCGCCGGCGATCAGCAGCGCGTCGGGCTGGCGCAGGCGCAGTTGGCCGAGCAGCCAGTCGATGAAGCAGGCGTGTTCGAAGTCGCGTTCCTGGCCGTGCAGGCTTTGACCCAGGTGCCAGTCGGAGGTATGAAACAGACGCATGGAAGATCCGTTGGGTGAGCGGCAGGGGGCTTATGGACAAGGGCGCTATGGTAACTCATCGCGGGGCGGGCACCGAGTGGCGTTCCCTATGTGTCTGGCGAAAGAGTTGCAGCGCCGATGAGATCGAGCGCCGCGCGGGCGGCGCGCGATTTCGAACACGCTGCAAGGCTCAAGGCATGCTCGGCTACTTCGGATACAACGGCGGCAAGCTACCCGCTTCCCCCGACGGCGCCAGCACCTGCTCGGCCGGCGGGATCGAGCCGATCGCCCGCCACAGCTCGTCGCCGTGCCAATACTGGCCACTCTCGCTGTACAGCGCGCCATTCAACCCATCCAGTGCATCGGACAACGGCACGAAGCGCGCCGCCATCTCGGCCAGGGTTTCCGGCTGCTGCCGGGCCCAGGCGTCCAGCGCCTGGCGGGTAGCCTGCGGGTCGTTGGCCTGGCAGGCGCGCTTGAGGTCGTCGAGCAGCGTGCGCGGGCTCGGGCCGGCCTGCGCCGCGCGCAGCACCGCCGGTTGCGAGCGGGCCCGCCACCACAGGGTGAAGCCGAGCAGGGTGGTCAGGGCCAGGACCAGCGTGGCCAGTTGCCAGGGCCAGAGCGGGCCGGGGCTCAGGTTGCCGTCGCCGACCGGGGTGTCGGCGCTCAGCGCCGGGTTGTCCTGCACGTTCAGGGTGCGCGCCGGCAGACTGCTGTGTTCCAGGTGGTCTTCGCGGGTGTTCCACCAGGTCACCTCCAGCGCCGGCAGGGCCAGGTCGCCGGCGTGGGTCGGCACCAGCGCCTCGCGTTCCTCGCGGTTGGCGACCATGCCGCGTTCGCCGATCTCGTTGCGCAGCAATGGCTGGTCGGGGTAGCGGCGCAGGCCGGTGGCCTCGGTAGCCGGCAGTGGCGGCAACTGGGTGCTCGACAGACCCTCTGCGCGCACGGTGATGTTGCGCGTCAGCGAGTCGCCGATCTGCGTCGGCTGGCGCTCCGGGTCGGGGTTCCAGTGTTCTTCCAGGGTCAGGCTGCGGGCCGGCAGCCAGGGGCGGTCGGCCGGGTAGCTGGCCGGGATCGGTTTGACCGTCAGGCGCAGCGGCAGCGAGCTGACCTGCACCTGGCGGCCGACCCGCGGTGTGCCGGCCGGCTGTTCGCCATTGTCGGCGGCGGTGGCGGTGAAGCGCAGCGGCGGCACGTCAAGGCTGCCGCTCTGTTGCGGATAGATCGCATAGCGGGTCTCGATCACCCCGTGGCGCACGCCGTTGATCTCTTTCTCATAGGTGCGCGACTCGCCCAGCGGGTCGACCTTGGCGTTTTCCAGCTGCAGTGGGCTGAGGCTGCTGTCGTCGTACAGCGCCACCGAATGGTAGATGCGCAGGGTCAGCACGGCCTGGGCCTGGACATAGACCTCGCTGCTGTCCAGGGTGGCCTCGACGAACACCTGCGCCGCCGCGTCGGGGCGCTGGCTGTCGGCCTGCTGCACCTGCAGCTCGATGGCCTGGCTGCGCGACTGGCCCAGCTGCAGCTCGGGGATGCGCAAGCTGCCGCTGCGCCGGGGCAGCAGGGTGATGATCCAGCGGGTGCTGGCGCGGGTTTCGCCGTCCAGGGTGTGCAGGCTGTTGAGCTGGCGCGTGCCGCGCACCTCGAAGTCGGGTTCGAGGGTGCGCAGGTCGGGCTTGCCGAACTGGGTGACGTCCTGGCTCTCGAGGGTGAGTTCCAGGGTTTCACCGGCTTCCAGGCGCGTGCGGTCGACGCTGGCCTGCAGGATCGGTTCGGCCTGGGCCGCGAGGCTCCACAACAGGCCTAGGAGAAAGACGCCGAGGCGACTCATCGTGGGGTTTCCTGATGCAATTGCTGTTCGTACCAGAATTTGCGCCGTAGCAGTTCCGCCGGGTTGTCGGGGATCTCCCGCAGCCATTGCTCCAGGGCCTGGCGCTGTTCGGCGTCAAGGCTGGTGGAGAGCGGCCGCTGGGGCGGCTGGGTGAGGTTGTCGTCATCGCCGCCGGCAGCGCCGGGCGGGGCCTGGGCGTTGCCCTGGCTGTCGCCGTTCTGCTGGCCCTGGGCCTGTTCGTCGCTGCCGGGCGTGCCCTGGGCCTGGCTGCTGGTCGAGCTGCTGTTGCCTTCGGTCTCGTTGCCGGGGGTGCCTTGGGCATCGGCGTTGCTCGGTTGTGTCTCGGCGCTGGCCTGGCGCTGTTGCAACAATTGCTGGACCAGGGCCTGATTGTCCAGTGCCGCCTTCAGGTCGGGCTGGCGCTCCAGCGCCTGCTCATAGGCGTCCAGCGCCGCCTCCAGCTCGCCGGCGCGGGCCAGGGCGTTGCCACGATTGTAGTGGGCGGCCGCCGTGCCGGCCTGGGCAAACGCGGCAGCGGCGCCTTCGAAATCGCCGGCCTGGTACAAGGCCATGCCGCGCCATTGGCTGTCCTCGAAGTGCCGGGCTGCCTCGGCGGGGCGTTGCCGCTCCAGCAGGCGCTGGCCCTGCTGGTCGGGGCGCAGCCACAGGTCGTTGAACTCGAAGGCCTGGCTCGGTTGGGGCAGGGCTAGCAACAGGGGCAGGCAGAACAGCCAGCCACGCCGGCCGGCGCAGGCGGCGAGCAGCAGCAGGGGCAACAGCAGCCAGTAGCCCTGATCGGCCCAGCTGTCCAGTTGCAGGGTCTGGCCATCGTTGTGCAGCAGCCGCGGGTTGTCGAACAGGCCCAGGCCGCGCAGGTCGAGGTCGTCGATGCGGGCGTGGCGGTAGCGCCCGCCGGTCGAGCCGATGAAGCTCTTCAGCGAGGCGCTGTCCAGGCGTGGCAGGAGGATGCCGCCCTGATCGTCCTTGAGGTACTCGCCATTGGCCTGGCGCACCGGGGCGCCTTCGCCGCTGCCGACGCCCAGCATCAGCAGGCTCGGGCCCTGGCGCCCGAGGGCCTGGCGGATGCCTTCGCGCTCGGGTTCGCTCAGTGACGAGCCGATCAGCAGCAGGCGGCCCTGGCCGAGGCCGCTCTGGGCGAGCAGGGCCAGGCCCTTGTGCACGGCGAGGTCGGCACGCTGGCCGGGCTGCGGCATGATCGACGGGTCGACGGCCTCGAGCAGGTTGCGCGTGGTGCCCAGGTCATCGGACAGCGGCACCAGGGTGTGGGCGGAGCCTGCGTAGACGATCAGCGCGGTCTGGCTGTCACGACGGTGCTCGAGCAGGTCGAGGACCTTGCGCCGGGCCTGTTCCAGGCGGTTCGGCGCGCTGTCCTCGGCGAGCATCTGCGGCGTCAGCTCGAGCAGGATCACCAGCGGGTCGGCCGGGCGCTGGCGGGTTTCCTCCAGGCGCTGCCAGCTGGGTCCGAGCAGGGCCAGGACGATCAGCAGCCAGGCCAGGCCCAGGGCGATCCACGGCAGCTTGCTGGTGCTGCCGCTGCCGCCGCCGAGCAAGACCGCATGGAACGGCTGCGGCAGGATCAGCTGCCAGCGCCCGGCGCGCTTGCGCCGGTGCCAGAGCTTGAACAGCAGCCAGCCGAGCAGGGGCAGCACCAGCAGCCAGAGCGGGCGCAGCCATTGTGGCCAGAGTTCGATCATCGCCGCCTCCTCAGGCGCAGGCGCTTGAGGCGCTGGCGCCATTCCGGGTGGGGCTGCAGGAAGCGTGGCTTGCGCAGCAGGCGTTGCAGCAGGTTGTCCGGCCATTGCACGGCCACCACCAGCAGCACGCTGAGCAGCAGCGCCAGGGCCAGTGGCCAGGCATACAGTTCGTGGGCGGTGCGCGCCTGGGTCGGCTGCTGGGCCACCGGTTCCAGCTGGTCGAGGGTGTCGCCGATGGCGCCCAGCTCGGCGCCGTCATGGGCGCGGAAATAGCTGCCGTGGGTGATCTCGGCGATCTCCTTGAGCGAGGCTTCGTCCAGGTCCAGGCTCGGGTTCAGCCCGAGCAGGCCCGGTGTGCCGCTGGCCTCAGGGTTGGCGCCGATGCCGATGGTGTAGATACGCACGCCTTCCTGGGCGGCCAGGCGGGCGGCGGTCAGTGGGTGGATCTGCCCACCGTTGTTGGCGCCGTCGGTGATCAGGATCAGCACCCGGCTCTGCGACGGGCGCTGGCGCAGGCGCTTGACCGCCAGGCCGATGGCGTCGCCGATGGCGGTGTTCTTGCCGGCGATGCCGATCTGCGCCTCGTCGAGAAAGGTTCGCACTGTGCGCCGGTCGAAGGTCAGCGGGGCCTGCAGGTAGGCCTGGCTGCCGAACAGGATCAGGCCGACACGGTCGCCCTGGCGGTCCTGGAGGAAGTCACCCATCAGCGCCTTGACCAGGTCCAGGCGGCTGATTTCATCGTCCCTCCACTGCATGTCGGGGAAGTCCATGGAGCCCGACACGTCCACCGCCACCAGCAGGTCGCGCCCGCTGGCCGACACCGGCAGCGGATCGCCCAGCCACTGCGGACGGGCGGCGGCCAGCAACAGCAGCAGCCAGATCAGGATGAACGGCGCCTGCTGGCGCCAGGTCGGCAGGTTCAATCGTGCGCGGCGCCCGGCCAGGCCTTCGAGTTCGTCGAGAAAGCCCACCTTGAGCACCGGCTCGCCGCTGTCGGCGGCGGGCAGCACCAGGCGCGCCAGCCAGGGCAGCGGCAACAGCAGGAAGATCCACGGCCAGGCCAGTTCAAACATGCTTGCGGATCCAGGTTTCGACCGCCTGGGCGAGCCCGGCGATGGCCTTGTCGTCGAGCTTGCACTCGGGTTTGTAGGTGCCTTCGACCAGCACCATCCAACGGGTCAGGCCGGCGGCCGGGCAGCGGTTGTCGAGAAATGCCAGCCATTTACGGCCGCTGAGGGTGTGACTGTTGGCGCCGGGGTACTGGTTGCGGCACAGGCGCTTGAGCAAGGCATTGATCTGTTGCAGCCAGGCGCCGGCCGGCGCGCCGTCGTAGGGGCGCGGCAGGCGTGCCAGCTCGGCGAGAGCCTCGACACGGATCGGGTCCAGCGGCAGTTCGGCGCGCACCACCTTGCGCTTGCCCGGGCGCCAGCGACGCAGGCGCCAGGCGCCCCAGCCGAGCAGCGGCAGCAGGGCCAGCAGCAGCCACCAGCCGGGCGCGGGCGGCCACAGGCCGATGGCCGACGGCGCGATCAGCGGCTGCAGCTGGTCCAGCGGATTCATCGGGTACTCCCGGGACGCTGCGCGTTCAGGTACTCGCGCAATTGCTCGATCATCTCACTCTGGGTGCTCAGTGGCATCAGCACCACCCGCAGTTTCTGCGCCAGCAGTTCCCAGCGCTCGATGCGCGCCTCGGCTTGCTGGCGATAGGCCTGGCGCAGGTTGGCATCCAGCGTGTCGAGTTCCAGTTGCGCGCCGCGCTGGGCGAAGCGCAGCAGGCCGGCGGCGGGCAGGGCATGGTCGAGCGGGTCGCTGATCGGCATCAGCAGCACGTCGCAGTGGCGCGACAGCATGGCCAGGTGCTGCTCGACACTGGCACTGAGGGCGCGCTCGTCGCAGATGACGATGGCCAGGCTGCCCGGGCGCAGCACCTCGCGCGCCCGGCGCAGGGCCAGGCCCAGGCTGTCGGGCTGCGGCACGGCCTCGGTGTGCAGGGCCTGGTTGACCTTGGCCAGGCGGTTGAGCAGTTGCAGCAGGCTCTGCTTGCTGCGCCGTGGCTTGATCTCGTGGGGCTCGCTGTCGCCGAACACCAGCCCGCCGATGCGGTCGTTGTGGCCCAGCGCCGCCCAGCCGAACAGGGCCGCGGCCTGGGCCGCCAGCACCGATTTGAACACCAGTCCGGAGCCGAAGAACAGCCGCTGGCTCTGTTCGACCATGATGAAGATCGGCCGCTCGCGCTCTTCGTGGAAGAGCTTGGTGTGCGGCTCCTGGGTGCGCGCGGTGACGCGCCAGTCGATATTGCGCACGTCATCGCCGGCCTGGTAGACACGCACCTGGTCGAAGTCCACGCCGCGGCCACGCAGCTTGGAGTGGTGCAGGCCCACCAACGGGCTGCGCTGGCCGGGCCGGGAAAACAGCTGGATCTCGCGCACGCGGTGGCGCATGTCGATCAGTTCGGCCAGGCCGATGCGGATGCCGGGTTCGGCCTGCGGGGTGGTGGGCATGGGGTCAGGCGACGGCAACGACGTCGAGGATGCGCTGGACCACGCGGTCCTGGTCGACCCCGGCCGCCTCGGCCTCGAACGAGAGGATGATGCGGTGGCGCAGCACGTCGAACAGCACTGCCTGGATATCCTCGGGGCTGACGAAGTCGCGCCCGGCCAGCCAGGCGTGGGCACGCGCGCAGCGGTCCAGGGCGATCGAGCCACGGGGGCTGGCGCCGTAGGCGATCCAGTCGGCCAGTTCGCCGTCGAACTTGGCCGGAGTGCGGGTGGCCATGACCAGTTGCACCAGGTATTCCTCCACCGCATCGGCCATGTACAGGCCGAGGATTTCCTTGCGCGCGGCAAAGATCGCCTGTTGGCTGACCCGCCGTTCGGGCTTCACCTCGCCGCCCAGCGCTTCGCCGCGGGCCTGCAGGAGAATGCGCCGCTCGACCGCGGCATCCGGGAAGCCGATCTTCACGTGCATCAGGAAACGGTCGAGCTGGGCCTCGGGCAACGGGTAGGTGCCTTCCTGCTCGATCGGGTTCTGCGTGGCCATCACCAGGAACAACGGCGACAGTTCATAGGTGCTGCGCCCGACACTGACCTGGCGTTCGGCCATGGCTTCGAGCAACGCCGACTGCACCTTGGCCGGGGCGCGGTTGATTTCGTCGGCCAGCACCAGGTTGTGGAAGATAGGCCCTTGCTGGAACACGAAGCTGCCGGTTTCCGGGCGGTAGATCTCGGTGCCGGTAATGTCGGCCGGGAGCAGGTCGGGGGTGAACTGGATGCGATGGAATTGCGCCTCGATGCCTTCGGCGAGCTCCTTGATGGCCTTGGTCTTGGCCAGGCCCGGGGCGCCCTCGACCAGCATGTGGCCGTCGGCCAGGAGCACGATCAGCAGGCGCTCCACCAGTTTTTCCTGGCCGAGGATCTGGGAGGAGAGAAAGGTGCGCAGCGCGATCAGCGCTTCACGGTGTTCCATCGTTGGCGGTTCCTGGGGATGGGCCCTGGCGCGCTGTGAGCGGTGGCCGGGCGGGGGTGGATACTTTAATCCATCCGGGGGTGCGGGGACCAATGGCGGTTTGCAAAATTAGTGTAAAGCAGCGAGTGGGGGCCGAAGACGTTGCGAGCCGTTCGCCTGCAAGCCTGGCCCACTGATGAACCTTTCATGACAAAACTTCGGTAGCAAAGCGCCACCCCCGTCAAAGCCATGGATACCGACAAGGCATCTGGCCATCAGGCCGGTCGAGCCTTGGGGAACGGCCTGGGAGCGGGGCGATGGGGACTATGGAACGCTACACGAAGGTGGGAATGCAGGAGCTTGACCAGCGCCTGGCGAAGATCGTCGAGGCCGCGCGCAAGCAGCCGGTCTCGGTCTACCGCTACGGCGCGCCGTGGGTCTGGATCGTCTCCCAGGAAGACTGGCAGGGCGCCCTGCGCGAGGTGGCCAGTTGCGTGCCGCCCGGGCATTCGCTGGCGCTGCTCAAGCCGCGTATCGAAGCCTTGCTGGACGAGCACCGGACCGCGCTGGCCCAGCTGGCCGAACAGCAGGGCATGATCATCGCCCCGCACACGCTGATGCATGTGTTGCTGCTGCAGCTGCTGTATTCGGTGCCCAGTGAGAAGCAGCTCTACGAGCAACTCAACTACAACCTGCTGTTCCGCTGGTTCGCCGGCCTGGAACTGAAGTCGCGGGTGTGGAACTTCAGCCTGTTCAGTCATGACCTCGGTGTGCTGCTGGGCAGTGCCATGGCCGTGTCACTGCTGCAGCGCATGGTCGACGAGGTGCTCGGCGCAAGCTTGCAGGCCATGCCCGAGTTCAGCCTCAACCTGGCCCTGCTGCACAGCTGGCTGGCACGTCACCAAGGTCAGGCCGCGCCTGACGCAAACCACTAGAAACCCAACGAATTCCTGGCGCTCAAGGGGGCGGTGTGGAGCATTTTTTCTTCAAGCGATGCGGCATGGGCGCAGGGCTGCTGGCGTGCCTGTTGGCGGGCAACGTGGCCGCCGACGAGGCGCAGCGCCGGGTCGAGATCAACGAGTACGTGGTGCGCGGCAATACGGTGCTCGACGCCCAGGCCATCGAAGAGGCGGTCTATCCCTACCTGGGGCCGGACAAGACCCTGGCCGACCTCGAAGGCGCCCGCGAGGCCCTGCAGAAAAGCTACCAGGCCCGTGGCTACCAGTCGGTGTTCGTCGAGCTGCCCGAGCAGAAGGTCGAGGGCGGCGTGGTCTACCTGCAAGTGAGCGAAACCAAGGTCGGCCGCGTGCGCGTGGTAGGTGCCAAGCATTACTCGCCGTTGGAGATTCGCGAGCAGGTCCCGGCACTGGAGGAGGGCAAGGTACCCGACTTCGCCCAGGTGCAGGACGAGCTGGCCACCCTCAATCGCACCCCGGGACGGCAGGTCATGCCGCTGGTGCGCGAAGGGCAGCGTCCGGGCACCATGGACGTCGACCTGCAGGTCGAGGACAAGCAGCCCTGGAACCTGAGCCTGGGCCTGAACAACGACCGCAGCGCCGACACCGAGAAGCTGCGCAGCGTCGTCAGCCTGGGCTACAACAATCTCTGGCAGGCCGGCCACAGCGTCTCGCTGAGCTGGTTCACCGCGCCCCAGGACCGTGACAACGCCGAGGTCTGGTCCGGTTCCTACGCCGCGCCGCTCAATGAGCGCTGGACCGTGCAGTTCTCCGGCTACCACTCCGACAGCAACGTCGCCACGGTGGGCGGCACCAACGTCCTGGGCAAGGGCCATTCCTATGGCGTTTCGGCGATCTACAACCTGCCCGGCGTCGGTGCCTGGGCCAACGCCCTGTCGATCGGCGTGGACTTCAAGGACTTCGACGAGCAGGTCGGCCTGGGCGGCAGCAGCGACAAGGTCCCGCTCAAGTACGCCCCGATCACCCTGGGCTACACCGGCTACCGCTTTACCGAACAGGACCAGCTGAGCCTGGGCCTGAGCCTGGTGGCCGGCACCCGCAGCCTGCTGGGCTACGGCAGCGATGACGCCGAGTTCGACTACAAGCGCTACCGCGCCGATTCCAGCTTCGCCGCGCTCAAGGGCGACGGCAGCTACACCTTCGACTTCGCAGGCTCCTGGCAGAGCGCCTCCAAGCTGGCCTTCCAGCTGGCCTCGGGGCCACTGGTGTCGAACGAGCAGTTCGCCGCCGGCGGTGCCACCTCGGTGCGCGGTTACCTGGCCGCCGAGCGCACCGGGGACGACGGCCTGCTGTTCTCCCAGGAGCTGCGCACCCCGTCCATCGGCCGCTACGTCGGCAGCTACATCAGCGACTGGCGCTTCTACCTGTTCGCCGAAGGCGCCCAGCTGCGCCTGCAGGACGCGCTGCCCGAGCAGGACGACCGTTACAGCCTGGCCAGTGTTGGCGTCGGCACTCGCGCCACGCTCAACGACTGGCTGTCCGGCAGCGTCGACTGGGCCGTGCCGCTCAAGGATGGCCCCAACACCGACAAGAACGCTTCCCGTGTGCACTTCAGCGTGCAGGCGACCTTCTGAACTCACTGACCGGCATCGACCTGGAGACCTCTCATGCAACGCCTGATATTGACCTTGCTGCTGTGCCTGGGCTTCGCCCTGCCGGGCAGCGCCAGCGCCTGGTGGCAGGACGACTGGATGTACCGCAAGCAGATCGCCGTGGACACCACGCCCCAGGGCGCCGGCCTGACCCAGGCGCTGGGGCGCACCGCGCTGCTGGTGCGCCTGCATACCGGCAACTTCAGCTTCGACGGCGTCAGCGAGACCGGCGCGGACATCCGCTTTGTCAGCGCCGATGACAAGACGGTACTCAATCACCATGTCGAGCAGTTCGATCCGCTGATGGGCATGGCGCTGATCTGGGTGGACGTGCCCCGTATAGAAGCGGGCCAGCGCCAGGACCTGTGGATGTACTACGGCAACCCGAAAGCCCAGGCGCCTGTCGGCCAGCCCAGCTTCGACGCCGACTACACCGCGCTCTACCACTTCGACGGTGCCACCGCCCGCGACGCCAGCCCCTATGGCAATCCGTTGCAAGGGCCGACGGTGAGCGTCGACGGCGTGATCGGGCGGGCCATCCAGCTCGGCGGCCAGGGCCTGCAACTGCCGGCCAGCGCCTCGCTGCAGTTGCCGGCAGGTGCGGCGTTCACCTTCAGCGCCTGGCTGCGCCAGGACCAGGCGGTGGGCGAGCAGTTGCTGCTGGCCCGTCGCGAGGCCGGCCACAGTCTGCTGCTGGGCCTGGCCCAGGGCGTGCCTTTCATCGAGGTCGACGGCCAGCGCGCCAGCGCCAACCAGGCCGTGAGCGCCGGTCAGTGGCAACACCTGGCCCTGGTGGGCGAGGGCGGCAACCTGAGCCTGCTGCTCGAAGGCCAGCCGGTGGCGCGCCTGGCCGCCAGCCTGGCGGCCTTCAGCGGTGCCATCGGCGTCGGCGGCGACTTGCCGGCGACCGAAGGCGAGGCGGCCAGTCAATTCGCGCCGTTCGTGGGCGCCCTGGACGAACTGCGCCTGTCCCGCGTGGCCCGCAGCCAGGCCAGCCTGCAGGCCGACGTACTGGCCCAGGGCGCCGAGTCGCGCCTGGTGGCGTACGGTGTCGACGAGGAACAGTCAGGCTTCGGCTTCGGCGGCCTGGGCTTCCTGCTCAAGGCGGTGCCGGTGGACGCCTGGGTGATCATCGCCATCCTGGTGCTGATGATGGTGCAGTCGTGGGTGATCATGCTGCGCAAGCAGCGCACCCTCAACCGCGTCACCGCCGCCAACACTCGCTTTCGCGAGCGCTTCGCCACGGTCGGCACACGCCTGGAGCAGTTCGCCGACGATCAGGACCTGCATGCGCGGCTGACCGACTCCTCGCTGTGGCGCCTGTACCTGGTGGCCGTGCAGGAACTGCGCACCCGCCGCGCCCAGGGCGCCGACACCCGTGAAGTGTCCGCAGCCACCATCGAGGCCATCCGCTGCTCCATGGACGGCGTGCGCACCCGCGAGAACCAGGCGTTGTCGTCGAAGCTGTCGACCCTGTCCAACGCCATCGCCGGCGGCCCCTACATCGGCCTGCTGGGCACGGTGCTGGGGATCATGGTGGTGTTCCTCGGCACCGCCATGGCCGGCGACGTCAACATCAACGCCATCGCCCCGGGCATGGCCGCGGCGCTGCTGGCCACCGCCATGGGGCTGTTCGTCGCCATCCCCGCGCTGTTCGGCTACAACCGCCTGACCACGCGCAACCGCGAGGTCAGCGCCGACATGCGGGTGTTCGTCGACGAGTTCATCACCCGCCTGGCCGAATTGCACGGCGAGGGCCAGGCCGGTGAAGCGGCGATGCGTCCGGGCGGGCGCAGCGTCAACCCGTCGGTTCCGGCGTGAGGGCGCAGCCATGGCATCCGTGAACAACGCCCATGACGACGACGCCGACGCCGCGGTCGACAGCATCAACATCACCCCGCTGGTGGACGTGCTGATGGTGGTGCTGGTGATGTTCATCCTCACCGCTACCGCGCAGGTTTCCGGGATCCAGGTGCAGTTGCCCAAGGCCAGCGCCACGGTGTCGCTGGCCCAGCCCAAGACCAAGGCGATCTCGATCAACGACGCCGGCCAGGTATTCCTCGACGCCTACCCGGTGACGCTGCAGGAGCTGGAGGACCGCCTGCGCAGCGAGAAGGCGCGCAATCCCGACTTCCCGCTGATCGTGCGCGGTGACGCGGGCGTGCAGTACCAGAAGGTGGTCGAGGTGCTCGACCTGCTGCGCCGTCTCGAACTGGCCCAGGTCGGGCTGGTCACCGGCAAACCGAACCAGGGATGAGCGCAGGCATGGAACGTACAACCAACCCCCGCCGCCTGCTGACCTGGGCCGTGCTCGCCGTCGCCGGCGCCGGCCTGGCCTGGCTGCTGTGGCAGTGGGCCAATGACATGGCCGGGGTGCGCCGCGAGGCGCCCAAGGTGCCGGCGATCATCCCGCTACCACCCCCTCCGCCGCCGCCACCGCCCGAGCCGCCCAAGGAGCCCGAGCCGCCGGTCGAGGAGAAGATCGTCGAGCCGCAGCCGGTGCCCGAGGCCGAGGAGGTCAAGCCTGCCGAGGAGGCGCCCGACCCGGCCCAGGACCTGGCCGAGCCGATGCAGATGGACGGCGACGCGCAAGCAGGCGGCGACAGCTTCAACGTCGGCGCCGGCAAGGGCGGCGGCATGGCCGGTGGCGGCGGTGGGGGCCTGGGCAGCGGTACCTACAGCCAGTACCTGGCCTACGCCTTCCAGCGCCTGCTGCGCGACAACCCCGAGCTGCGCAACCTGGTGTTCAACCTGCAAGCCGAGATCTGGCTCAGCGCCGCCGGCGAGATCACCCGTGTCGAGTTGCTGCGCGGCAGCGGCGAGCCGGAGGTGGACGCCCAGGTGCTCGCCGCCCTGCGCGGTGCCGGCGCCCTCGACCAGCGTCCGCCCGCCAACCTGACCTTGCCGGTGAAGATCGCCCTGCAGGGGCGCCGGCCATGAACAACGAAGCACGACTGACCCACAGGAGTTGCAAACCCATGAAGTGCCCAGTCAACCGATTGACCCTGGCGCTCGGCCTGCTGGCCGCCGCCACCGCGGTCGGTCCGACCGTCGTCCACGCCGCGCCGTCGGAGAACGCGACCGTCAACCTGATCCGCCTGCTGGTGGAGCAGGGCGTGCTCAAGCAGGACAAGGCCGATGCGCTGATCGCCCAGGCCGAACGTGAAGCCCAGCAGGCGCGCGTCGCCGGCAGCGCCGCGCCGATTGTCGCCCAGGCCCCGGCGGCCAACGGCGAGGTGCGCGTGCAGTATGTGCCGGCCATCGTCCGCCAGCAGATCCGCGACGAGATCAAGGCCGAGGTGATGAACACCGCCAAGCAGGAAAACTGGGCCGCGCCCAACACCTTCCCCGACTGGGCCTCGCGCATCAGCTTCGACGGTGACCTGCGCCTGCGCTACGAGTCGCGCTCGTACGCCGACGGCAACAGCAACGAGATCGTCGATTTCGCCAAGCTCAACGAAAAGGGCCCCTACGACGTCAACCCCAACAGCAGCTCGAGCCTGCCGCCCTTGCTCAACACCCGCGAGGACCGCGACAGCCTCCTGCGCCTGCGGGCGCGCTTCGGCCTCAAGGCGCAGTTGGCGGAAAACTGGGTGGCCGGCATCCGCGTCGCCACCGGCTCCAACAACAACCCGGTCTCGACCACCCAGAACCTCGGTGGCGGCTTCGGCAAGAAGGACATCTGGCTCGACCAGGGCTACGTCACCTGGACGCCGAGTGAGCGCCTGACACTGACCGGCGGGCGGATCGCCAATCCGTTCATGTCCACCGACATCCTGTATTCCCACGACCTCAACTTCGACGGCGTGGCGGCGCTGTTCGACCAGCCGCTGGGCCGCGACCTCAGCCTGTTCGGCACCGTCGGCGCATTCCCCGTGCAGTACAGCGACGACAACGCCACCAGCAACGGCTTTGACAAGGAAGACAGCGACAACAAGTGGCTGTACGGCGCGCAACTGGGCGCGAAATGGGCGCTCAACGACAACAACCGGCTCAAGGGCGCGATGGCCTACTACCGCTTCGATGACATCGCCGGCGAGCGCTCCAGCCCCTGCGCCCCGTGGGACGGCCAGCCGGCCTGCGACAGTGACGAGAGCCGGCCGACCTTCATGCAGAAGGGCAACACCGTGTTCCTGCTGCGCGACATCACGCCGAACCCGGCCAACCCGACGGCCACGCCGCAGCCGCAGTTCGTCGGCATCGCCTCGGAATTCGAGCTGCTCGACCTGAACCTGGTATGGGACGCCGACCTGCCTCATGACTTCAAGCTGCGCAGCCAGGCCAACTACATCCACAACCTGGCCTACGACGAGGGCGACATGCGCAAGCGCTCGGCCGGGCAGTTGGCCAACAACGTCGACGAAAACGGCAATATCAAGAGCGGCGGCGACGCCTGGATGCTCCAGTTCACCCTGGGCAACGCCCTGGACATGCGCAAGGCCGGCGACTGGAACCTGTTCGCCGGCTACAAGCGCATTGAGCCCGACGCGCTGCCGGACGGTTTCAACGACTCGAGCTTCCACCTCGGCGGCACCAACGCCAAGGGTTATTTCCTCGGTGGCAACTACGGCCTGGCCGACAACGTCTACGCTACAGCCCGTTGGTTGAGCAGCGAGGCGGTCTACGGCGCGCCGTTTGACATCGATGTGCTACAACTTGAAGTCAACACGCGGTTCTAGGGAAGGAGCACGGGCATGAACAAGGGAGCTTATCGCCACCGCTGCGCCTGGTTGATGCTGGCCCTGGGCGCAAGCCTGGCGGCCTCGGCGTCGGCCGAGACCCTCGAGGAACGCCTGCGCGCCCAACTGCGCAGCACCACGCAACAGCTGCAGGCCCTGCAGAGCGAGCAGGCCCAGGCCAGCGCCGCCCGCCAGGCGGCCGAGCAGCAGCGCGACGCGGCCCAGGGCCAGGTGCGCGAACTGACCGCGCAACTGGCCAAGGCCCGCGGTCACAGCGAGCAACTGGCCGGCCAGCAACAGGCCGTGCACAGCCAGGCCCAGGCGCTGGTGGCCAGCAGCAACGAACAACTGCACAAGTACAAGCAGGCCTACGACGAGCTGCTGGCGATGGCGCGCACCAAGGAAAGCGAGCGCGCCACCCTGCAGGCGCAGCTGGGCGAACGTGATGGCCAGGTGCAGCAATGCCAGGCCCGCAACCAGCAGATGTACGGGGTGGCCAAGGAGATGCTGGCCGCCTACGAGAAGGTCGATATCGCCGATGTCATGAAGATGCGCCAGCCGTTCGCCGGTGGCGCCCGGGTCAAGTTCGAGGAACTGGCCCAGGCCTACGGCGACAAGCTCTACGAAAGCCAGTTCGACGCCCCCAAGGGCGTGACCCAGTGATGTTTTCTCAACGCAAGGAAGTAAGCACATGACCGAAGTCACCCTGATCGAAACCGTTAGCGCCGACTCCCTGACCCAGTTGCTGCAGGATGCCGGCTGCCGGGTCAACCGCACCGAGCAGAACGCCGTGGTGCAGTTGCTCAGCGCCAGCCAGGGCGTGGGTTATGCCGTTCGTTTCGGCAACCGGGCCGCGGGCAAGGAGGGCGAATTCCTCGACTTCACCTTCAGCTGTGCCCTGCGTATCCAGGGCGAGCTGCCGGCGGGCCTGGCCGAGCACTGGAATGCCAGCCGGCGCTTCGCCCGCCTGTCGGTGCAGGGCGAGTTCCTGGTGATGGAGCAGGACGTGGTGGTCGCCGATGGTGTCAGTCAGCAGCACCTGCTGGGCAGCCTGGTGCTGTGGGACCGGCTGCTGCAGGAGCTGATCGTCTATCTGCGTGACTACAGCCGTAATGTGGCCGACCAGCAGAAAGTCCAGGTCGCCCACGACCAAGAGCGCGCCTCGTGACGGCGCGCACTCTCTGGGCCGGCGCTGGCGCGCTGGCCATTGTCGCGGTGGCGGTCGCCCTGGCCTTGCGCCCGGGCGACGAGCCGGTGGCGGCGGCGCGTCCGGTGTCGCCCGCCGCCCTGGTGGCCACCGACAACGGCCCGGTACTGGCGCGTCTGGGCGAGCAACAGGTCGGCAGCGGCGAACTCAAGGCGCTGTTCGCCCAGTTGCCCGAGGAAGCCCGTGGCAGCCTGCGCGGCGACCGCCCGGCACTGGAGGCCTGGATCCGCGCTCGCCTGGCGGAAAAGGCCCTGTACCAGCAGGCCGAGGCCCAGGGCTGGTTGCAGCGCCCGGAAATCCAGGTGCAGACCCGCGCGGCCACCGAGCAGATCGTCCTGCGCGACTACCTGAACTCGGTGAGCAAGGTGCCCGACGACTACCCCGGCGAGGCGGAGCTCAAGCAGGCCTATGAGGCAGGCAAGGCCGGTTTGCAGCTGCCGGTGCGCTACCGCCTGAGCCAGATCTTCCTGCGGGTGGAGAACCCCAGGGACGACGAGGCCGTGCGCAAGCAGGCCCAGGCGCTGGCCAAGCAGGCCCAGGCTGCGGATGCCGACTTCGCCGCGCTGGCCCGTGAGCACTCCCAGGATGCCGGCACGGCCGCCGGCGGTGGCGACACCGGCCTGCAGGCCCTGGCGCAGTTGTTGCCCGAGGTGCGTGGGGTGGTGCCAAAGCTCAAGGTGGGCACGGTCAGCGAACCGGTGCAGAGCGCGGCGGGCTACCACATCATCAAGCTGGTCGAGCAACAGCCCGCCCGGGCGGCGACCTTCGAGGAGTTGGCGCCACGCCTGCGCGAGCTGTTGCGGGCCCAGCGCCAGGAGCAGGTGGCCAAGGCCTATGTCGAGGGCATGTTCGACACCGCCACCCTGAGTATCGATGGCGCGGCGCTGAATCAGGTGCTGGAGAGCAGCAGCCGCTAGTCGCCAACAACCATGGAAGAACCGGGCCTGCCCAGGCGGGCCCGCGGGAGGCGAGGAATGCCGATCGATCTGCCCCGGGGGCGAGCCCCGGATACCGCCGTGCCTGTCGTTCGTCGCCAGGTGCCGCTGGCCCTGGACGAACAGACCCTGAACTGTTTCCTGGTCACCGCGCGCTGCGGCTGCTTCATGCAGGCGGCGCGGCGACTCAACCTCAAGCCGGTGGCCCTGCGCAAACGCCTGGCGGCGCTGGAAGCGCGCCTGGGCTACAGCCTGTTCGTCAACCGCAACAACAACCCGGTGCTCAGCCAGCAGGGCGAACGCTTGCTGCAGATACTCCAGGCGCGCGAGCCGGTCGTGCCGCTGCCGCGAGAGCAAAGCGCCAGCGTGCGCCTGGCCGTGGCCGAACCGCTGCTGCAGGACCTGCTGGGCCGCAACCTGATCAACTTCGTGCGCCAGCATGCCGGCATGCGCCTGGAGGTGGCCACCCTCGACGGTCGCCAGGTACCCGAACAGGTTGCCGATGTCGCCCTGTGGTTGGGCGACGCCAGCCACGGTGCCCGCGCCGGCAGCTTTGCCGGTGCCGCCCCCGAGGCCCTGGCCACCCTCGAGTACCTGCCGCATATTGCCAAGCGCTACGCCCGCGAGGCCAACCGACCGACCAGCCTGGCGGACCTGCAGGACTACATGCTGGTGCAATGGCAGGGCGAGGTAGGTGTGCAGGCGCTGATGCCCTGGCAGGCATTGCTGCGCACGCGCTCGGCCGGGGTGACCCAGATCGAGGATTACGAAATGTACTGCCAGCTGATCAAATGCAGCGCCAGTGTCGGCTTGCTGCCGCATTATGCGACGCACCTGGACCGTGGATTGCTGGCCCTGCCGGGCCTGTTCCGCGAGCCGATGCGGCGGCGGGTGTGGCTGGCGGTCAACGGGCAGACCGAAGGTGATCCGCTGGTGCAGGTGATGGTCGGGGCGATCCGGGCGGCGTTCGAGGAACGCCGCGAATGGTTCGCCAGCCTGTAGGCGGGCGGCTTATCCCGCCTTGCGCAGCGTGAGGTTGATCCGCCGCTCGCCCATGCGCGGGTGCACGCCCGGCTTGATCGGCAATACGCCATGAAAGCGCAGGCGGTCCTCGCCACCCCAGACGAGCACATCGCCGTGGCTCAGCGGGATGTGCCGGGGGCGGTCCGAGCGTTGCAGCCCGCCGAACAGGAATACCGCAGGCAAGCCCAGCGAGATCGAGACGATCGGCTGCCCGTAGTCCTGTTCGTCGCGGTCCTGATGCAGGCTCAGGCGGGTACCGGGCAGGTAGTGGTTGACCAGGCAGGCATCGGCCACGAAGCCATCGAAGCCCGCCTGCGCGGCGGCGCGGGTGGCCAGGTCGACCAGCAGCGGGGGCAGGGCGGGCCAGGGTTTTGCGCTGACCGGGTCGATGGGGGTGTAGCGGTAGCCGTTCTCGTCGCTGACCCAGCCCAGCGCGCCACAGTTGGTCAGGGCCACGGCCATGCGCAGGCCGCCGGGGGTGTGCATGTGGCGAAACGGTGCCGCGCGCAGCACCGGGCGCAGGGCGTCGAGCAGGGCCTCGAGTTCGGGCAGGGCGAAGCCGGGCAGCAGCAGGGTATGGCGCGCCAGGCGCTGGGGGTGGGGGTCGAAGAGATCGAGGCTGGACTGGATCATGTCTGGAGGCTGCTGCCTGGGGAGGGGGCCATTATATCCTCCCGAGACAGCAGTTGGCGGTGGTCCACCTGGGAAAACCTGGCCAATGCTCGGGATTGTCCTCTTCGCGGGTACTACGCCAACGTGTAGGAGCGGCCTTGTGCCGCGAAAGGGCTGCAACGCAGCCCCAGGATGTCAGCACCGACGCAGAAATTGCCGGGGCCGCTATGCGGCCCTTTCGCGGCACAAGGCCGCTCCTACAGGTTGGCGTAGTACCTGTGGGAGCGGGTTTACCCGTCTGTCGCCAGGTCAGTTCTTCGACTTCGAATGCCGCCAGCCCTGGTCAAGGAACGCAAACACCACCACCAGCACCCCGGCCACCGCCAGGATCAAGGTCACGCCATCGGTGGAATGAGTCGCCGACCCGGCCACCAGCGCCAGCCCGCCCAGCGGCGCCAAACCGCCGGCCACGGCGGTACCGACCTCGCGCCCGGTACCGAACCCCGATGAGCGCGTCTGGGTCGGGAACTGGCGGCTGAGGAACGAGCCCTGCGGGGCGAACATCATCGGCGCCAGGATCCCGGTGCCCACGGCGATGGCCAGGTAGATCATCATCGGCTCGCCGGTCGACAGCAGTTGCAGGAACGGGTAGGCGAATAGCGCCGACAACAGCCCGCCGAGCATCAGCACGGTCTTGCTGCTCCACTTGTCGCACAGCCAGCCGAAGAACGGCACGGCAAAGATCGCCACCAGGCTGGCCAGGGTCACCGACAGCGAGGTGACATGGGCCTCGATGCCCTTGAACTGGGTCAGGTAGGCCAGCGAGAAGGTCTTGAAGATGTAGCTCAGGGCGTTGTAGCCCACGGCCACGAAGAACACCACCGCCAGGCCCTTGAGGTCATTCCTGAACAGCAGCTTGAGCGGCGACACCTGCGGCTTGTCGTCGGCCTTGTCCAGTTCCTTGAAGTCCGGGGTCTCGGGGATGCTCTTGCGCACCCACAGGCCCACCGCCACCAGGGCGATGCTGGCGATGAACGGGATGCGCCAGCCGCCGGCCAGCAGGAACTCGTTGCCGTTCATGGTCAGCAGGTACACGGTCAGCGACGACAGCAGCAGGCCCAGGTTCAGCCCCAGCGCCGGCCAGGCGCCCTGGCTGCCGCGCTTGCCTTCGCTGGCGTGCTCGTAGGAGGTCACCGCCGCGCCGGACAGCTCGGCGCCGGCGCCCAGGCCCTGGATGATGCGGATGATCACCAGCAGGATCGGCGCCCAGATGCCGATGGTGGCGTAGCCGGGGATCAGGCCGATCAGCATGGTGCACAGGCCCATCATGCAGAAGGTGATCACCAGCACGTGCTTGCGCCCGAAGCGATCGCCCAGGTAGCCGAACAGCACGCCGCCGAAGGGTCGGGCGATGAAGCCGATGGCGAAGGTGGAGAACGCCAGCAGCGAGGCCACCGCCGGGTTGCTCGGGTCAAAGAAGATCTTCGAGAAGACGATCGCCGCCATGGTCGCGTAGAGGTAGAAGTCGTACCACTCCAGCATCGAGCCGAAGATGGTCGCCGCCGCCACCTTGCGCAGGCGCTTGCGTTGCTGTTCGGGGGTTTCGCTCGCGGCCAGGGCCGTCTCGTGTACCGACATTGGGGTTTTCCTTGTTGTCTTTGTAATTGTGGATGCAGCGGGTGGATCAGCGGGCCTGGAGAATCTTCTCGGCGATCATCTGGCCGATGGGGATCGCCGAGGTGGCGGCGGGCGATGGCGCATTGCACACATGCACCATGCGCGGGGTCTCGGCGAACAGGAAGTCGTGCACCAGGGTGCCGTCGCGCATCACCGCCTGGGCACGGATGCCGGCCTCATAGGGCAGCAGGTCCTCGACTTCGAGAGACGGGCAATACTTGCGGCACTGTTCCAGGTAGCCGCGCTTGAACAGCGAGTTCTTCATCTCGGTGGTGCCGGAACCGAGGTTGTTCCAGATGGTTTTCCAGAAACCCGGGAAGCGCGCGTACTCGGCGACATCGCGCCAGTTCACCGAGAACTTGCGATAGTTTTCCCGGCCGAAGCCGAGCACCGCGTTGGGGCCGACGGTGACGCTGCCGTCGATCATCCGCGTCAGGTGCACGCCGAGGAACGGCAGCTCCGGGTCGGGGATCGGGTAGATCAGGTGGTTGACGATCTGGTTCTTGCTCGCCGGCAGGCGGTAGTACTCGCCGCGGAAAGGGATGATCTGGTGGTCGATCTTCACCCCTGCCAGACGCGCCAGGCGGTCGGACTGCAGGCCGGCGCAGGCCACCAGCTGACGGGCGCGCCAGGCGTTGCCGTCGGCACTGATCGCGACGTGGTCGGCATGCTCCTGGATGGCGCGCACGGTGGTGGACAGGCGCAGTTCGCCACCGGCCTGGCGGATCACCTTGGCCATGGAGTCGCACACCTGCTGGTAGTCGACGATGCCGGTGGCATCGAGGAACAGCGCGCCCTTGCCGACGATGTTCGGCTCCCGCTCGCGCAGGGCGCCGGCATCCAGGCGCTCGACCTTCAGGCCGTTCTGCTGGGAGCGTTCGTACAGCGCCTGCATGCGCTGCACCTCCAGGTCGTTGGAGGCCACCAGCAGCTTGCCGCAGACCTCGAAGGCAATGCCGTGCGCGCTGCAGAAATCCTTGGTGGCCTGGGCGCCGCGCTTGCACAGGTCGGCCTTGAGGCTGCCGGGCGCGTAGTAGATGCCGGCATGGATCACGCCGCTGTTGTGGCCGGTCTGGTGGCGGCCGAGGCTGGCCTCCTTTTCCAGAATCAGCAGCGAAGCGCCGGGGCGTCGTTCAAGCAGGGCCATCGCGGTGGCGAGGCCGACGATGCCGCCGCCGATGATGCAGTAGTCGTAGGTCATGCAGGGTACCTTGGTATTCTTGTCGGTGAATCTGCTTATCAGGTTGTCAGACTAAGTAGTGCGTGTGAAAGCCTCGCCAGGCCGCGATGGGGTTCTCCGGGGTCAGTCGAGGTCGGGAAGGTCGAGTTTCAGGCGCTTGGCCGAGGCGCGCAGGTGGGCTTCGGCGCAGCCGGCCGCCGCCTGGCGGTCGCCGTCGGCGATGGCCTGGTACAGCGCCCGGTGCTCGCGCAGGGCATCGGCCGAACCGCCCACTGCCGGGGTGGCGGAGTTTTCCCAGGCGGTGCGGCGGGCGGCGGCCAACTGGCCGCCGAGGAAATCGTGGAAAGCGACGAAGTAGTCGTTCTTGCTGGCTTCGGCGATGGCGCGGTGAAAGGCCACATCGGCGGCCGAGGCCGTGGCGAAGTCGCTGCGCGGGTCTTCCATGGTGCCCAGGGCGGCGGCCATGCGCGCGAGGTCGTCGGCGTCGCGGCGGCGGGCGGCGATGGCGGCGGCCTGGGTCTCGATCCACAGGCGCATCTCGAACATCTGCACCAGGTCCGGCTTGCGCCCCTGGCTGCCGGGGAAACGGAACACCGTGCCGCTGGGCGTCTGCGAGATGTACGAGCCGAGCCCGCGGCGGGCGATCAGCACCCCGTCGGCCTTGAGCTGCGCCACGGCCTCGCGCACCACCGAGCGGCTGACATTGAGCTGTTCAGCCAGTTGCTGTTCGGTGGGCAGGCGCGATTCAGCGGCCAGGCGGCCGGAATCGATCTCGGCGCGGATGGCGTTGACGACCCGTTCGACGAGGGTGTCGGGGCGCTGGAGCTCTAGCATGGACATGGAAGTTCTTATTGGTCAGGTTGTCAGACAATGCCTGTGTCGATAGTGGCCTGTCAATGTCCTGGAAGCTTGCGCGCTACCTGTAGGAGCGGCCTTGTGCCGCGAAAGGGCCGCATAGCGGCCCCGGCTATATCAGCGTGATGCACCAATAAGGGGGCGCTTCGCACCCCTTTCGCGGCACAAGGCCGCTCCTACACGGGCGATGTAACTGCTTAGATTTCGGACACGAACGTTCCGGTCCCGTCGAGGATATTGCGCAAGGTCAGCGCTACTTCCTCCAGGTCGGTCCCGGCGCTGGTCAGGATGATCTCCAGCGTTTCATCCCCCTTCAACGCATCACGATCCCCAGCCGCCACCTCGATCAACAGCCGCTGCGCGCTCAGGGTCACCTTCAGCCCGTCCAGGGTCGACGGCTCGTCATCCAGGGTCAGGTCGACGGTGTCCTCGTCCGGATAACGGGTCAGCAGGAACATCTGGCCCTTGTCGCTGTGGCAGCACAGGGTCGCCATGTTGTCTTCCTCGTCGTCGCAGGGAGTGGCGAAGAGCAGGGCGGTTTTCAGTTGCATGGGCGGCTCGGGTCAATGGCAAGGGAAAGGAATTCTGACAGCCTTGGCGGCCGTGATAAACGTAAAGTTACCGCGCATTGACCGAAATTGTCGCAGCGCTGCAAGCCGCAGTGACCGTTCAGTCGTTAAGCTCCCCAGTCGGTGGACATGACGCTCGTGTCCAACGCCTGGTTTTACCGTCCGGCTTGCCGCGGGTTGGCTATCGTTGATCCGTACCCGGCGGACGTACGCGACGCTTCACCTATAACAAAGCCCAAGCGGAGTACCACAGATGGCGTTTTTCACCGCAGCCAGCAAAGCCGACTTCCAGCATCAACTGCAGGTGGCCCTGGCGCAGCACATCAGCGAACAGTCCCTGCCACAAGTGGCGCTGTTCGCCGAGCAGTTCTTCGGCATCATCTCTCTGGACGAACTCACACAGCGCAGGCTGTCGGACCTGGCCGGCTGCACGCTGTCCGCCTGGCGCATCATCGAGCGCTTCGACCCCGAACACCCGCAGGTGCGGGTCTACAACCCCGATTACGAACGCCACGGCTGGCAATCGACCCACACCGTGGTCGAGGTGCTGCACCACGACCTGCCGTTCCTGGTCGACTCGGTACGCACCGAGCTCAACCGCCGCGGCTACAGCATCCACACCCTGCAGACCACCGTGCTCAGCGTGCGCCGTGGCGCCAAGGGCGAGCTGGTCGAACTGCTGCCCAAGGGCACCCAGGGCGAGGGCGTCAGCCATGAGTCGCTGATGTACCTGGAGATCGACCGCTGCGCCAATGCCGCCGAGCTCAACACCCTGAGCATGGAGCTGGAGCAGGTACTGGCCGAAGTGCGCGGCGTGGTCGCCGACTTCGAGCCGATGAAAGCCAAGATCCGCGAGCTGCTGGAACTGGTGGAGCAGAACGCCTTCGGCCCGGCGCAGAACGACAAGGCCGAGGTGAAGAGCTTCCTGTCGTGGCTGCTGGACAACCATTTCACCTTCCTCGGCTATGAGGAATTCACTGTCGAGTCCGATGCCGACGGCGGCCATCTGGTCTACGACGAGGCCTCGTTCCTGGGCCTGGCCCGCCTGCTGCGCGCAGGCCTGGGCGCCGACGACCTGCGCATCGAGGACTACGCCGTCGCCTACCTGCGCGAGCCGCGCCTGCTGTCGTTCGCCAAGGCCTCGCAGCCGAGCCGCGTGCACCGCCCGGCGTACCCGGACTACGTGTCGATCCGCCAGATCGACCAGGATGGCAAGGTCATCAAGGAATGCCGCTTCATGGGCCTGTACACCTCGTCGGTGTACGGCGAGAGCGTGCATACCATCCCGTACATCCGTGGCAAGGTCGCCGAAGTCGAACGCCGTTCCAACTTCGACCCCAAAGCCCACCTGGGCAAGGAGCTGGCCCAGGTCCTCGAGGTACTGCCGCGCGACGACCTGTTCCAGACCCCGGTCGACGAACTGCTCAGTACCGTCATGTCGATCGTGCAGATCCAGGAGCGCAACAAGATCCGCGTGTTCCTGCGCAAGGACCCGTACGGCCGCTTCTGCTACTGCCTGGCCTATGTGCCACGCGAGATCTACTCCACCGAGGTGCGGCAGAAGATCCAGCAGGTGCTGATGGAGCGTCTGAAGGCCACCGACTGCGAGTTCTGGACCTTCTTCTCCGAATCGGTGTTGGCCCGCGTGCAGCTGATCCTGCGGGTGGACCCGAAGAACCGCATCGACATCGACCCGCAGCAGCTGGAAAACGAAGTGATCCAGGCCTGCCGTTCGTGGCAGGACGACTTCTCGGCGCTGGTGGTGGAGAACTTCGGCGAGGCCCATGGCACCAACATCCTGGCCGACTTCCCGAAGGGCTTCCCGGCCGGTTACCGCGAGCGCTTCGCCGCGCACTCGGCGGTGGTCGACATGCAGCATGTGCTGAACCTGTCGGAAGCCAAGCCGCTGGCCATGAGCTTCTACCAGCCGCTGACCCAGTTGGGCGAGCGCCAGCTGCACTGCAAGCTGTACCACGCCGATACGCCGCTGGCGCTGTCGGACGTGCTGCCGATCCTGGAAAACCTCGGCCTGCGCGTGCTCGGCGAGTTCCCGTACCGCCTGCGCCACGCCAGCGGCCGCGAGTTCTGGATCCACGACTTCGCCTTCACCTACAGCGAAGGCCTCAACCTTGATATCCAGCAGCTCAACGACACCTTCCAGGACGCCTTCGTCCATATCGTCAAGGGCGACGCCGAGAACGACGCTTTCAACCGCCTGGTGCTGACCGCCGGCCTGCCGTGGCGCGACGTGGCGCTGCTGCGCGCCTACGCCCGCTACCTCAAGCAGATCCGCCTGGGCTTCGACCTGGGCTACATCGCCAGTACCCTGAACAACCACACCGACATCGCCCGCGAGCTGACCCGGTTGTTCAAGACCCGCTTCTACCTGGCGCGCAAGCTGACCCAGGAGGATCTGGACGACAAGCAGCAGCGTCTGGAGCAGGCGATCCTCAGCGCCCTGGACGAGGTCCAGGTGCTCAACGAGGACCGCATCCTGCGCCGCTACCTGGACCTGATCAAGGCCACCCTGCGCACCAACTTCTACCAGCCCGACGCCAACGGCCAGAACAAGTCGTACTTCAGCTTCAAGTTCAATCCCAAGCTGATCCCGGAACTGCCGAAACCGGTGCCGAAGTTCGAGATCTTCGTCTATTCGCCACGGGTCGAGGGCGTGCACCTGCGCTTCGGCAACGTCGCCCGCGGCGGCCTGCGCTGGTCGGACCGCGAAGAGGACTTCCGCACCGAAGTGCTCGGCCTGGTCAAGGCCCAGCAGGTGAAGAACTCGGTGATCGTGCCGGTGGGCGCCAAGGGCGGCTTCCTGCCGCGCCGCCTGCCGCTGGGCGGCAGCCGTGACGAGATCGCCGCCGAAGGCGTGGCGTGCTACCGCATCTTCATTTCCGGCCTGCTCGACATCACCGACAACCTCAAGGACGGTGGCGTGGTGCCGCCGGCCAACGTGGTGCGTCACGATGACGACGACCCGTACCTGGTGGTGGCGGCCGACAAGGGCACCGCGACCTTCTCCGACATCGCCAACGGCATCGCCATCGACTACGGCTTCTGGCTGGGCGACGCTTTCGCCTCCGGTGGCTCGGCCGGCTACGACCACAAGAAGATGGGCATCACCGCCCGTGGCGCCTGGGTCGGCGTGCAGCGTCACTTCCGCGAACGCGGCATCAACGTGCAGGAAGACCCGATCACTGTGGTCGGGGTCGGCGACATGGCCGGCGACGTGTTCGGCAACGGCCTGCTGATGTCCGACAAGCTGCAGCTGGTGGCCGCGTTCAACCACCTGCACATCTTCATCGACCCGAATCCGGATCCGGCCACCAGCTTCGTCGAGCGCAAGCGCCTGTTCGACCTGCCGCGCTCGGCCTGGAGTGACTACGACACCGGCATCATGTCCGAAGGCGGCGGGATCTTCCCGCGCAGCGCCAAGAGCATCGCCATCAGCCCGCAGATGAAGGAACGCTTCGCCATCGAAGCGGATCGCCTGACCCCGACCGAACTGCTGCACGCGTTGCTGCAGGCGCCGGTGGACCTGTTGTGGAACGGCGGTATCGGCACTTACGTCAAGGCCAGCAGCGAAAGCCACGCCGATGTCGGCGACAAGGCCAACGACGCCCTGCGCGTCAACGGCAACGAGCTGCGCTGCAAGGTGGTGGGCGAGGGCGGCAACCTGGGCATGACCCAGCTCGGCCGGGTCGAGTTCGGCCTCAACGGCGGCGCCACCAACACCGACTTCATCGACAACGCCGGCGGCGTGGACTGCTCCGACCACGAGGTCAACATCAAGATCCTGCTCAACGAGGTGGTGCAGGGTGGCGACATGACCGAGAAGCAGCGCAACCAGCTGCTGGGCAGCATGACCGACGAAGTCGCAGGCCTGGTGCTGGGCAACAACTACAAGCAGACCCAGGCGCTGTCGCTGGCCGCCCGCCGCGCCCGCGAGCGGATCGCCGAGTACAAGCGCCTGATGGCCGACCTCGAGTCTCGTGGCAAGCTGGACCGCGCCATCGAGTTCCTGCCCACCGAGGAGCAGCTGGCCGAGCGCCTGGCGGCAGGGCAGGGCCTGACCCGCGCCGAGCTGTCGGTGCTGATCTCGTACAGCAAGATCGACCTCAAGGAGCAGCTGCTCAAGTCGCTGGTGCCGGACGACGACTACCTGACCCGCGACATGGAGACGGCCTTCCCGCCGTCGCTGGTGAGCAAGTTCGCCGACTCGATGCGCCGTCACCGCCTCAAGCGCGAGATCGTCAGCACCCAGATCGCCAACGACCTGGTCAACAACATGGGCATCACCTTCGTCCAGCGCCTGAAGGAGTCCACCGGCATGAGCCCGGCCAACGTCGCCGGCGCCTATGTGATCGTGCGTGACATCTTCCACCTGCCGCACTGGTTCCGCCAGATCGAGGCCCTGGATTATCAGGTCCCGGCCGAGATCCAGCTGACCCTTATGGACGAGCTGATGCGCCTGGGCCGTCGTGCCACCCGCTGGTTCCTGCGCAGCCGCCGTAACGAGCAGGATGCGGGCCGCGACGTCGCCCACTTCGGGCCGGTGCTCGCGCAATTGGGGCTCAAGCTCGACGAACTGCTGGAAGGCCCGACCCGCGAGCGCTGGATGGTCCGCTACCAGGGCTTCGTCGAGGCCGGTGTGCCGGAGTTGCTGGCGCGCATGGTTGCTGGCACCACGCACCTGTACACCCTGTTGCCGATCATCGAAGCGTCCGACGTGACCGGGCATGATCCTGCGCAGGTGGCCAAGGCGTTCTTCGCCGTAGGCAGCTCGCTGGACCTGACCTGGTACCTGCAGGAGATCAGCAACCTGCCGGTGGAGAACAACTGGCAGGCCCTGGCCCGCGAGGCGTTCCGCGACGACATCGACCTGCAGCAGCGGGCAATCACCATCTCCGTGCTGCAGATGGCCGACGCGCCTCAGGACATGGATGCCCGGGTGGCGTTGTGGTGCGAACAGCACCGGGTGATGGTCGAGCGCTGGCGCGCCATGCTCGACGACCTGCGCAACGCCAGCGGCACCGACTATGCGATGTACGCGGTGGCCAACCGCGAGCTGGTCGACCTGGCGATGAGCGGGCAGGCGGCGGTGATTCCGTCCTGAGCCTGGTGTTGAAGTAATAGAAAGCCCCGGCAGTGATGCCGGGGCTTTTTCATATCCACTGCGCGGACCCTGTAGGAGCGGCCTTGTGTCGCGAAAGGGCTGCACAGCAGCCCCGGCAATATCCGACTGATGCACAAATCATGGGGGCGCTTCGCACCCCTTTCGCGACACAAGGCCGCTCCTACAGGGACCGCGCAGGCCTTGAGGGTTATGCAGGTCTACTTGAACCGCCGCTCCACGCCTTTTTCCACCAGGATCTTCGCCGAGATCTCCTCCACCGAGAAATGCGTGGAATTGATGTTGGGAATGTTCTCCCGACGGAACAGGTTCTCCACTTCGCGCACCTCGAACTCGCACTGGGCAAAGCTCGAGTAGCGGCTGTTGGGCTTGCGCTCGTGGCGGATGGCGGTCAGGCGGTCGGGGTCGATGGTCAGGCCGAACAGCTTGCTGTGGTGCTTCTTCAGCACCGCCGGCAGTTGCAGGCGCTCCATGTCGTCCTCGGTCAGCGGGTAGTTGGCGGCGCGGATGCCGAACTGCATGGCCATGTACAGGCAGGTCGGGGTCTTGCCGCAGCGCGACACGCCGACCAGGATCAGGTCGGCCTTGTCGTAGTAGTGGGTGCGCGCGCCGTCATCGTTGTCCAGGGCGAAGTTGACCGCCTCGATGCGCTCCATGTAGTTGGAATTGCCGCCGATCGAGTGGGATTTGCCCACGGAATACGACGAATGGGCGGTCAATTCCTGCTCGAGCGGGGATAAAAACGTCGAGAAGATGTCGATCATGAAGCCATTGGACGTGGCCATGACCTCACGGATGTCCTGGTTGACGATGGTGTCGAAAATGATCGGACGCACTCCGTCGCGCTCGGCCGCGGCGTTGATCTGCTGGACCATGGCCCGGGCCTTGTCCAGCGTATCGATGTAGGGGCGCGTGAATTTATTGAACGGAATGCTCTCGAATTGTGCGAGCAGGCTCTGGCCCAGCGTTTCTGCAGTGATGCCGGTACCGTCGGAGATGAAGAACGCGGTTCGTTTCATTTGCACCTGGGGGCCTTAAGCTGCCGAAGATTTCTGGATATGATAGGTTCGGTTTGCCGAACGCGGTTGCTCGGCATTCTCACTTATTTTCCAGGTCCAGGCCACAAGCGTCCGGCCCAGTCAGTCAGGCAGGCGGGCGCCCTTGAGCTTTTCCAATACAGTTAGTGGAGAGATCACCTTGGTAGAGTACGTAGTTTCCCTCGATAAGCTCGGCGTCCATGATGTGGAGCATGTGGGGGGCAAGAACGCATCCCTGGGCGAGATGATCAGTAACCTCGCAGGTGCCGGTGTCTCGGTGCCGGGCGGCTTTGCCACTACGGCTCAGGCGTACCGCGATTTTCTCGAGCAAAGTGGCCTCAACGACCGCATCCACGCCGCGCTCGATGCGCTGGACGTCGATGACGTCAACGCCCTGGCCAAGACCGGCGCGCAGATCCGCCAGTGGGTGATGGAAGCCGATTTCCCGGCGCGTCTGGACGCAGAAATCCGTACGGCCTTCGCCGAGATGGCCGGCGGCAACGACAACATGGCCGTGGCCGTGCGTTCCTCGGCCACCGCCGAGGACCTGCCGGATGCCTCCTTCGCCGGCCAGCAGGAGACCTTCCTCAACATCCGCGGCGTCGACAACGTGATCCGCGCGGCCAAGGAAGTGTTCGCCTCGCTGTTCAACGACCGCGCCATTTCCTACCGCGTGCACCAGGGCTTCGACCACAAGCTGGTGGCCCTGTCCGCGGGCGTGCAGCGCATGGTCCGCTCCGAGACCGGCACCGCCGGCGTGATGTTCACCCTCGACACCGAGTCGGGCTTCCGCGACGTGGTGTTCATCACCGGCGCCTACGGCCTGGGCGAAACCGTGGTACAGGGTGCGGTCAACCCGGACGAATTCTACGTGCACAAGCAGACCCTGCAGGCCGGCCGTCCGGCGATCCTGCGCCGCAACCTGGGCAGCAAGGCAATCAAGATGGTCTATGGCGACGAAGCCAAGGCCGGGCGCTCGGTCAAGACCGTCGAGGTCGAGCGTGCCGAGCGCGCGCGCTTCTGCCTGAGCGACGCCGAGGTCAACGAGCTGGCCAAGCAGGCGATGATCATCGAGCAGCACTACCAGCGCCCGATGGACATCGAATGGGCCAAGGACGGTGACGACGGCAAGCTGTACATCGTCCAGGCCCGTCCCGAGACCGTGAAGAGCCGTTCCAGCGCCAATGTCATGGAGCGCTACCTGCTGAAAGAGAAGGGCACCGTGCTGGTCGAGGGCCGCGCCATCGGCCAGCGCATCGGCGCCGGCAAGGTCCGCGTGATCAACGATGTCTCGGAAATGGACAAGGTCCAGCCGGGCGACGTGCTGGTTTCGGACATGACCGACCCGGACTGGGAACCGGTGATGAAGCGCGCCAGCGCCATCGTCACCAACCGCGGCGGGCGTACCTGCCACGCGGCGATCATCGCCCGTGAACTGGGCATTCCGGCCGTTGTCGGCTGCGGCAACGCCACCCAGGTCCTGAAAGACGGCCAGGGCGTCACCGTGTCCTGCGCCGAAGGCGACACCGGCTTCATCTTCGAAGGCGAGCTGGGCTTCGACGTCAAGCAGAACTCGGTCGATGCCATGCCGGAACTGCCGTTCAAGATCATGATGAACGTCGGCAACCCGGACCGCGCCTTCGACTTCGCCCAGCTGCCCAACGCCGGTGTCGGCCTTGCGCGCCTGGAGTTCATCATCAACCGCATGATCGGCGTGCACCCCAAGGCGCTGCTCAACTACGCCGGCCTGCCGCCGGAGCTGAAGGAAAGCGTCGACAAGCGCATCGCCGGCTACGACGACCCGGTCGGCTTCTATGTCGAGAAGCTGGTCGAGGGCATCAGCACCCTGGCTGCGGCCTTCTACCCGAAAAAGGTCATCGTGCGCCTGTCGGACTTCAAGTCCAACGAGTACGCCAACCTGATCGGCGGCAAACTCTACGAGCCGGAAGAAGAAAACCCGATGCTGGGCTTCCGCGGCGCCTCGCGCTACATCAGCGAGTCGTTCCGTGACTGCTTCGAGCTCGAGTGCCGTGCGCTGAAGCGCGTGCGCAACGAGATGGGCCTGACCAACGTCGAGATCATGGTGCCGTTCGTGCGCACCCTGGGCGAAGCCAGCCAGGTCGTCGACCTGCTTGCCGAGAACGGCCTGGCCCGCGGTGACAACGGCCTGCGCGTGATCATGATGTGCGAGCTGCCGTCCAACGCCATACTCGCCGAAGAGTTCCTCGAGTACTTCGACGGCTTCTCCATCGGCTCCAACGACCTGACCCAGTTGACCCTGGGCCTGGACCGCGACTCGGGCATCATCGCCCACCTGTTCGATGAACGTAACCCGGCCGTGAAGAAGCTGCTGGCCAACGCCATCGCCGCGTGCAACAAGGCCGGCAAGTACATCGGCATCTGCGGTCAAGGCCCGTCGGACCACCCGGACCTGGCCAAGTGGCTGATGGAGCAGGGCATCGAGAGCGTGTCGCTGAACCCGGACTCGGTGCTCGAGACCTGGTTCTTCCTGGCCGAGGGCCAGGGCGCGGCGTGATGCGCTGAAGGCAACACACTGTGGGAGCGGGCTTGGCCCGCGATAGCGCCAGATGGGACAGCAGTGTCTGCAGGTCTGGTTCAATCGCGGGGCAAGCCCGCTCCCACGTTCATATCCTCAGTTTGTTCGTGAACCCATGCAAAGCAGCTCCACCCAATTTCCCGTCGCGTTGCTCAGTGCCGAGCGCCGCGGCGACCTCAGCGAAGACGTCTACCGGATCAAGGCCGGCAACAGCCCCGATCCGAGCGTCGAGCTGGCCGTCACCCGCCTGGGCCTGGCCGATCAAGGCCACGCCCAGGGCGTGCCGGTCATTTTCCTGCACGGCAGTTTCTCCAACCGGCGCTTCTGGTATTCGCCCAAGGGCATCGGCCTGGGCGCCTACCTGGCCCGCGCCGGGTTCGATGTGTGGATCCCGGAGATGCGCGGCCACGGCCTGTCGCCGCGCAACCGCGATTGGCGACAGAACCGTGTGGCCGACTATGCGCGCTACGACCTGCCGGTGATCGGCGCTTTCGTTCGCGAGCAGGCCGGGCAGGCGCCGCACTGGGTCGGCCACTCGCTGGGCGGCACCACCCTGGCGGCGGCGCTGGGCAGCGGTTACCTGGACACCGCGCTGGTGGCCAGCGCGGCACTGTTCGGCACCCAGGTCAGCCGGGTCTACTGGCCGCTGAAAGTGCCGCCGGTGGAGTGGGGCGCGCGCGTGTTGCTCAAGCGCTTCGCGCAGATCTCGGGTTCGCGCCTCAAGCGTGGCCCGGAGGACGAACCCATCGGCCTGGCCCTGGAGAGCCTGCGCTGGAATGGCCTGTTCGGCCGCTTCGGCGACAAGGACAAGGACTGGTGGGCGGGGCTGGCCGAGATCGAGGTGCCGCTGCTGGCGGTGGCCGGGGCCGGTGACTTCCAGGACCCGGTGTGGGCCTGTCGCAAGCTGTTCGAGCAGTTCGGCGGTGACGCCAGGCAGTTCCTGCGGTTGGGGCGCGAGGAGGGCTTCGAGGCCTTCGGGCATGTCGACATGCTGGTCAGCAAGGCGGCGCAAACCCAGGTGTGGCCGCTGGTGGAGCGCTGGCTGAGGGATCCGCAGGTGCCGGTGCATGCCTCGACGGTGGTGATGGAGCCGGTGCCCGCCAGTTGATTCCGCGTGGGGTTCTTCGCGGGTAAACCCGCTCCCACAGGTGAGGTGCGAAACCCTGTGGGAGCGGGTTTACCCGCGAAGAGGCCGGAGCAGACAAAAGCAAACTGACTGCTCGGTCCCGGATGACTGCCGGCCTCCTGCGGTGTAGCCTTGCTCCACATCCGCTTTCGTTGTGACTGACAGGAGTTTCCCATGCAGCATTACGTAACGCCCGACCTGTGCGACGCCTACCCGGACCTGGTCCAGGTGCTCGAACCCATGTTCAGCAACTTCGGCGGCCACGACTCGTTCGGTGGCCAGATCGTCACCATCAAGTGCTTCGAGGACAATTCGCTGGTCAAGGAGCAGGTCGAGCTCGACGGCAAGGGCAAGGTTCTGGTGGTCGACGGCGGCGGCTCGCTGCGCCGCGCGCTGCTGGGCGACATGCTCGCCGAGAAAGCGGCGAAAAATGGCTGGGAAGGCCTGCTGATCTACGGCTGCGTGCGTGACGTGGACGTGCTGGCGCAGACCGATGTCGGCATCCAGGCCCTGGCCAGTCACCCGATGAAGACCGACAAGCGTGGCATCGGCGACCTCAATGTCGCGGTGACCTTCGCTGGCGTGACCTTCCGCCCGGGCGAGTATGTGTATGCCGACAACAACGGCGTGCTGGTCTCGCCGAGCCCGCTGAAGATGCCCGAGTGACGCGCCGTACACCGATGGAGCTTTGATGTTCGAGGAAGACAACGCGCAGTGGGGCCTGGTGCATGCCCTGGTGCTCGATGGCAAGGGTGGCGCGTGCTCGATCGCCCGCACCGAGCTGGACGACCTGCAGCTGCAGCCCCAGGAGAGCCTGTGGCTGCACTGGGACCGCAGTCACCCGCAGACCCGCACCTGGTTGCTCCACGACAGTGGCCTGAGCGAGTTCGCCTGCGAATTGCTGCTGGAGGAGAACACCCGCCCGCGCCTGCTGCCATTGGCCGACGAGCAGATGCTGCTGTTCCTGCGCGGGGTCAACCTCAACCCGGGCGCCGAGCCTGAGGACATGGTCTCGGTGCGTATCTTCGCCGAGGCGCGTCGGGTCATTTCCCTGCGTCTGCGGCCCCTTCGGGCGAGCGACGAGGTCCTGCAGAAACTGGACGAGGGCAGGGGGCCGAAGACCGCCTCCGAACTGCTGTTGCTGATGGGTGAACTGTTGACCGAAAAGGTCCAGGCGCTGGTCAGCGACCTGTCCGAAGCGGTCGATCTGGAAGAAGAAAAGGTAGAATCCGACGAACGGTATTCTCCGGCCCAGGGCAGCCTGCAGCAGATCCGGCGCCGCGCCGCCGGCCTGCGGCGTTTCCTCGCCCCCCAGCGCGACATCTATGCCCAGCTGTCGCGCAGCAAATACAGCTGGTTCGCCGATGCCGACGCCGACTACTGGAACGAGTTGAACAACAGCCTGATCCGCTACCTCGAAGAGCTCGAACTGGCCCGCGAGCGCGCCGCGCTGGTGCTGGAAAGCGAGGACCGGCGGCGCAGCGAGCGGATGAACCGGACCATGTACCGGTTCGGCATCATCACCTGCATTTTCCTGCCCATGAGCTTCATCACCGGGCTGCTGGGCATCAATGTCGGCGGTATTCCGGGCGCGGAAAACCCCTATGGCTTCCTGTTCGCCTGCATGGTCGTGCTGGGGCTGGCAGCAGGGCAGTGGTGGTTGTTCCGGCGGTTGCGGTGGGTGTGATGTATCTTGTCGCGGGGCAAGCCCGCTCCCACGCTCTCAGCGTGGTTCCGTGGGAGCGGGCTTGCCCCGCGATGGGCTCGCACACTCATTTTGAAACACTCGTCCCACATCCCTGTGTGACCCATTGCTCGGCGCCCTCGTCTTTGACTGACATTGCGCGAGGTGCCCATGCACGATCCGTTTGAAGAATCCCTGCGCGACCTGCTCAAGGCGTCGCCGTCCGGCCAGGACCGCGACGACGCCGCCTGCCTGGGTCGCGTGCTCAAGACCGCCAACCGCCAGGTCGGCGCGGGCGATCTGTTCAGCCTGCTTGGCCGCTGGAGCCAGGCGCTGCTGATCGCCGTGAACAATGGCTCGGCGCATGTCGCGCCGGTCCGTCGCAACTCTACCCGCAAACCTGCCGCCGGCAGCAACGCAGATAAGGCCGATTGAATATGGAACTCGATCTCTGGACCCAGAGCCTGGTCACCGCCATGACTGCCCTTTGGACCAAGGTGGCGAACTTCATCCCCAACCTGTTCGGCGCGCTGGTCGTGGTGCTGCTCGGTTTCGTCGTGGCCAAGCTGCTCGACACCCTGCTGTCCAAGGTGCTGGCCAAGTTCGGCCTGGATCGCCTGATGAGTGGCACCGGGCTGACCAAGATGCTCGCCCGGGTCGGCATCCAGGTGCCGATCTCGACCTTGATCGGCAAGATCGTCTACTGGTTCGTGCTGCTGATCTTCCTGGTCTCGGCCGCGGAATCCCTGGGGCTCGAGCGGGTCTCGGCGACCCTCGACATGCTCGCCCTGTACCTGCCCAAGGTGTTCGGCGCGGCCCTGGTGCTGCTGGCCGGCGTGCTCCTGGCGCAACTGGTCAACGGTCTGGTGCGCGGCGCCGCCGAGGGTATCGGCCTGGAGTACGCCGCCGGCGTCGGGCGCATCGCCCAGGGCCTGGTGATCATCATCAGCATCTCGGTGGCCATCAGCCAGCTCGAGGTCAAGACCGACCTGCTGAACCATGTGATCGTCATCGGGCTGATTACCGTTGGTCTGGCCGTTGCACTGGCGATGGGCCTGGGCAGCCGGGAAATCGCCGGGCAGATCCTGGCCGGCATCTATGTGCGCGAGTTGTATCAAGTCGGCCAGCAGGTGCGTATTGGCGAGGTCGAGGGGCACATCGAGGAAATCGGCACGGTCAAGACGACCCTGCTGACCGATGATGGCGAACTGGTGTCGTTGTCTAATCGCGAGCTGCTCGAGCAGCGCGTGAATAGCCGCTAACCGCACAAAAGCTGTTAATGTATGCCGCCGCAAAAATCGGCCCACGGGGCCGAGCGGCGACATTGACCTGACTGTCGGCCAGATCCGTTTTGAATAAAGTTCATTCGCCGCCCATGCGCTATGACCCCCGCGAGCTCACCGACGAGGAGTTGGTGGCGCGTTCGCATGAGGAGCTGTTTCACGTCACCCGCGCCTACGAGGAACTGATGCGCCGCTACCAGCGCACGCTGTTCAACGTCTGCGCGCGCTACCTGGGGAACGATCGGGATGCCGACGATGTCTGTCAGGAGGTGATGCTCAAGGTGCTGTACGGGTTGAAGAACTTCGAGGGCAAGTCCAAGTTCAAGACCTGGCTCTACAGCATCACCTACAACGAATGCATCACCCAGTACCGCAAGGAGCGTCGCAAGCGCCGGTTGATGGATGCCCTGAGCCTGGACCCTGTCGAAGAGGCGTCCGAGGACAAGGCACCGAAGCCGGAGGAGAAGGGCGGGCTGGACAAATGGCTGGTGCATGTGAACCCGATCGACCGGGAAATCCTGGTGCTGCGATTTGTCGCAGAGCTGGAATTCCAGGAGATCGCGGACATCATGCACATGGGCCTGAGCGCCACGAAAATGCGCTACAAGCGTGCGCTCGACAAGCTTAGAGAGAAATTTGCAGGCCTGGCTGAAACTTAGTGGCCAGCAAATACCTCTAACCAACCGGCAAGTTCTGCTAGACTTGCCGTCGAGTTGTCCCCCGGATGTTGGTGGGACTGCTTAACTATCACCAGATGGGGATTTAACGGATGAAATTGAAAAACACCTTGGGCTTGGCCATTGGCTCGCTCGTGGCCGCTACTTCGTTCGGCGTTCTGGCTCAAGGCCAAGGCGCTGTCGAAATCGAAGGCAACGTCACCAAGCAGTACTACGACAGCGAGCGTAACTTCAAGAACACCGGCACCAACCCTGGTGTCCGCCTCGGTTACTTCCTGACCGACGACGTGTCCCTGGACCTGGGCTACAACGAGACCCACAACGCTCGTGGTGAAGTCTTCAACAAAGACATCAAAGGCTCCAAGACCAAGCTGGACGCCACCTACCACTTCGGTACCGTCGGTGACGCCCTGCGTCCGTACGTTTCCGCTGGTTTCGCTCACGAAAGCCTGGGCCAGGCCACTCGTGGCGGCCGTGACCACTCCACCTTCGCCAACGTTGGCGCTGGCGCCAAGTGGTACATCACCGACATGTTCTTCGCCCGTGCCGGCGTCGAAGCCATGTACAACATCGACAACGGCAACACCGAGTGGGGTCCGACCGTTGGTCTGGGTCTGAACTTCGGTGGCAGCGGTGGCCAGAAAGCCGCTCCTGCGCCAGCTCCAGTTGCCGAAGTCTGCTCCGACAGCGACAACGATGGCGTCTGCGACAACGTCGACAAGTGCCCTGACACCCCAGCCAACGTTACCGTTGACGCTGATGGCTGCCCGGCTGTTGCCGAAGTCGTTCGCGTTGAGCTGGACGTCAAGTTCGACTTCGACAAGTCGGTCGTCAAGCCTAACAGCTACGGCGACATCAAGAACCTGGCTGACTTCATGAAGCAGTACCCACAGACCACCACCACCGTGGAAGGTCACACTGACTCCGTCGGTCCAGACGCTTACAACCAGAAGCTGTCCGAGCGTCGCGCCAGCGCTGTCAAGCAAGTCCTGACCCAGCAGTACGGCATCGAATCGAGCCGTGTTGACTCGGTTGGCTACGGTGAGACCCGTCCGGTCGCCGACAACGCCACCGATGCTGGCCGCGCCGTCAACCGTCGCGTAGAAGCTCAGGTAGAAGCCCAGGCCAAGTAATTGGTTTGACGCTTCACGAAAAACCCGGCCTCGGCCGGGTTTTTCTTTGCCCGAGATTTTTCGAGATACACCTGGTCCCCCCCTTTGTAGGAGCGGCCTCGTGCCGCGAAAGGGGTGCGCAGCGCCCCCAGGATTTCAGCATCACGCGGATTGCCGGGGCTGCTACGCAGCCCTTTCGCGGCACAAGGCCGCTCCTACACGAACTGTGGTGCGCCTGCGCGCTTAGCGTTTGAGCAGCACCAGCAACAACACCAGGTTCAACAGCAGCGACAGCAACCCAATCGTGCGCCACACCTTCAACGGCTCGCGCTCCAGCAGCGGCCGTGGCCGCTCGGCCAGCTCCTGGCGATCTCCCCGTTCCAGCAACAGCAACCACTGCTCGGCGGTCTCGAAGCGCTGCGCCGGGTCTGCCGCCACCGCCTGTAACAGGTTGCGCTGCAACCACTCCGGCAAATCCGGCCGATAACGCGCCGGGTTCACTGGCGTGCCGAAGCGTGGGCGCTGGAACGCTTCGACCTCGCCGTAGGGGTAGTGCCCGGTGAGCAGATGATAAAGCGTCACGCCCACGGCATAGAGGTCCTGGCGCGGTGCGGGGGGCAGGCCGTCGAAGGCTTCAGGGGCGAGGAACGAAGGCGTGCCCGGCAGGGCATGGGGCGGGTCCTCGGAAAGCCCCGGGCAGTACGCCAGCCCGAAGTCCAGCAGACGCAGCTGGCCATCGCTGCCATGGTGCAGGTTGTCCGGCTTGATGTCGCGGTGCAGCAGGTTGCGCCGATGCAGTACGCCCACCGCTTGCAACAGCTGGCGGGCGACCTCCAGCCATTGCGCCAGCGGTAGTGGGGGTTGTCCGGCCAGGGTCGTGCCCGGGTACTCGCGCATCAGGTAGTACAGGTGCTGGCGTTGGCTGGCCGGGTGCACTTCAGGGAAGTGGCGGCCGGCGACCCGGCGCAGGAACCACTCCTCCAGCAGCAGGGCCTGGGCGGCCCCGGGCTCCTGGTCGCGAGACTGCGGCAGGGTCTTTAGCAGCCAGGGCTGGCCGTGCGGGTCGCGGACCCGGTACAGCAGCGATTGCCGGCTCTGGGTCAGCAAGCCGTCGACCTGCCAGCCATCGATCGACTGACCGTCACGCAGCGCGCCTGGCAGCGGCCACTGCTGGAGTTGCGCCAGGGTGTCGCCCAGGTTGCTGGCGCCCAGTTGATCCACTCGCACCAGCAAGGCGCTGGCGTTGTCCTGGCTGCCGCGATGGTGGGCGCTGGCCACCAGGGTGTCGGCGGCCACCTGCAGGTCGGGTTGTTCGCGCAGGATCGACTGGATATGCGCATCGCTCAGGCTGGCCCATATGCCGTCGCTGAGCAGCACGAAGCACTCGCCCTCGCGCAGGTCGCCCTCCAGGTAGTCCACCAGCAGTTGCTGGTCCAGCCCCAGCGCGCGCTTGAGCACATGCTGCATGCCGGGCTGGTCCCAGACATGGTCTTCGCTCAGGCAGTGCAGCTGGTCGGCCTGCCAGCGGTACACCCGACAATCGCCGACATGGGCCAGGGTGAAACGTCGCCCGCGCAGCACCAGGGCGCTGAGGGTGGTCAGCAGCGGCTGGCCATTGCCTTGGGCGCGCAGCCAGCGATTCTGTGCCGTGAGCAGGCGGTCCAGGGCCTGGGCAGCGCTCCAGGTGGCGGGCGTGGCGTAATAGTCCAGGGCCAGGGCCTGCAGGCTGGCGCGCGCCGCCAGGCCGCCATCGGCGCACTGGCTGACGCCGTCTGCCAGCGCGCACAGGTAACCCTTGCTGGCGGCCAGCTCCGGTACGGGTGTTACCAGGCGCAGGGCGTCCTGGTTTTCCGGACGCGGCCCGGTGGCGCTGGCCTGGGCAAAGCTCAGTTGCAGGCTCATGGCGCGGCCTCAGACCCGCGCCGCCGTCACTGCCGCCGAGCCCCAGGTGGTGCGCCAGCGTTGCTTGACCCCGAGCAGACCGAACCAGGCCAGCAGGCCGAGGCTGGCGAACAGCCACAGGCCGAGCTGGTAGTCGCCGGTATGCTGCTTGATGGTGCCCAGGCCTGCGGCAAGCAGGAAGCCGCCGATGCCACCGGCCATGCCGATCAGCCCGGTCATCACACCGATCTCCTGGCGAAAACGCTGTGGCACCAGCTGGAACACTGCGCCATTGCCGGCGCCCAATCCGAGCATGGCGCTGACGAACAGCGCCAGGGCCGCCGCCGCGCTGGGCAGGTTGAAGCCCACTGCGGCGATGCATACGGCGGCCACGCCGTACATCGCCAGCAGGGTGCGGATCCCGCCGAAGCGATCGGCCAGAGCACCGCCGAGTGGGCGCATCAGGCTGCCAGCGAACACGCAGGCGGCGGTGTAGTAGCCGGCGGTCACCGGGCTCAGCCCGTACTGGTCGCTGAAGTAGCCGGGCAGGGCACTGGCCAGGCCGATGAAGCCGCCGAAGGTCACGCTGTAGAAGAACATGAACCACCAGCTGTCGCGATCTCCCAGGGCCTTCAGGTAGTCGGCCATGGCCTTGGGCTTAGGCCGTTGCGGGGCATTGCGCGCCAGCAGGGCGAACAGCACAAGGGTCAGCAGCAAGGGCAGCACGGCGAAGCCGAACACATTGTTCCAGCCGAAGCCCGCGGCCAGCGCCGGGGCCAGCAGCGCGGCGAACACCGTGCCGGAGTTGCCGGCGCCGGCGATGCCCATGGCCTTGCCCTGGTGCTGGGGTGGATACCACTGCGAGGCCAGGGGCAGGGACACGGCGAACGAGGCCCCAGCGAAGCCGAGGAACACACCCAGCAGCAACGCCTGCTCATAGCTGCGCACCCCCAGGTGCCAGGCGCAGGCCAGGGCGACGATCACGATGACCTGGCCGATCAGCCCGGCGGTCTTGGGTGACAGGCGATCGACCAGCAGGCCCATGGCGAAGCGCAGTACCGCGCCGGCCAGGATCGGCGTGGCCACCATCAGGCCCCGTTGTTGTGCGCTCAGTTGCAGGTCGGCGGCGATCTGCACCGCCAGGGGGCCGAGCAGGTACCAGACCATGAAGCTCAGGTCGAAATACAGGAAGGCGGCGAACAGCGTGGGCACATGCCCGGATTTCCAGAAGCTCGTATTCATCGAACACCTCGTTGGGCGCGGAAACGAAAAGACGCCGCTACCCGGTCCATGGCTGTGGAGGGGCGAGCGACGTCTTTGTCAGGGTATGGGGGCAACCGCCGTTGGCTACCGGGGTTTTCAGAGCAAGAGGCGGGCCAATATCCAGTCTCGCGCGAACCCTGTAGGAGCGGCCTTGTGCCGCGAAAGGGCCGCAAAGCGGCCCCAGCGATCTTTATGTAAACCCTGAAATCTTGGGGCCGCTGCGCGCCCCTATCGCGGCACAAGGCCGCTCCTACAGAGGGGCGTAACGTCGGTACGGATGGCGCTACCCCAGCATCTGCGACATGGCAATGATCTGTTCCGCCACCTGGATCAGCTTCTGCTGGCGGCTCATGGCCTGGCGGCGCATCAGGGTGTAGGCCTGTTCCTCGTTGCAGTCCTTCATCTTCATCAGCAGGCCCTTGGCCTGCTCGATGAGCTTGCGCTCGGCCAACTGCTGGTCGCGGGCCAGCAGTTGAGCCTTGAGCGCCTGGTCGCTTTCGAAGCGGGCCATGGCCACATCAAGGATCGGTTGCAGCCGCGTGGTCTGGATACCCTCGACGATGTAGGCGCTGACCCCGGCCTGGATCGCCTGGCGCATCACACCGGGGTCATGCTCGTCGGTGAACAGCACGATGGGACGCGGGCGGTCGCGGCTGACCAGCACCACCTGTTCCATCACGTCCCGGCCTGGTGACTCGGTATCGATCAGCACCACGTCCGGGTGCACCGTTTCGACACACGCGGGCAGGTCGATGCTCAGGCTGCTGGCCTCGATCACCTCGAAGCCGGCCTCGATCAGGGCGGCCTTGAGGCGGCCGACTTTTTTTTCCGTGTCGTCGATCAGCAGGATACGCAACATGGCTGGACCCTCAGCGATGGGCGCGGGCGTCAGGCGCCGCGTCCAGGGCGTGCAGTGCGAAGCTGCGCGCATAGCCATGGGGGTCGCTGCCGTCCCAGCGGCTGCCGTCGATCAGCAGGCTGCTGCGCATGGGCGGGTCGGCACAAGGTACGCCCAACGCCGTGGCGGCTTCGCGGTACAGCGTCAGCTGCTGCACCTGGCTGGCGACCGCCAGGTAGTCCGGGTCGTCACGCAGCAGGCCCCAGCGGCGGAACTGGGTCATGAACCACATGCCATCGGACAGGTACGGCAGGTTGGCCCGACCCTGGTCGAACAGGCGCAGGCCGTGGGGATCGTGCCAGCGATGGCCCAGGCCATCCTGGTAGTCGCCGATCAGGCGCGGCTCGATGCTGCCGACCGGGGAGCCCAGGTAGGCGCTGCCGCTGAGCAGTTGCGCCGTGCCACGGCGATTCTCCTGGCTCTGCTCGATGAAGCGTGCGGCGGCGAGTACCGACTTGATTAGCGCCCGGGTGCTGTTGGGGTACTGTTCGACGAAGCCGCGGGCACTGGCCAGGACCTTTTCCGGATGGTCGGGCCAGATCGACTGGCTGGTGGCCAGGGTGAAGCCCTGCCCCTTGGCGACGGCGTCCGCCGACCAGGGTTCGCCGACACAGAAGCCGTCGATGCGCCCGGCCTGCAGGTGGGCGGCCATCTGCGCAGGGGGCACCACCACGCTGGTCACATCGCGCAGCGGGTGGATACCCTGGCTGGCCAGCCAGTAGTAAAGCCAGAGGGCATGGGTACCGGTCGGAAAGGTCTGGGCGAACGTCAGTTGTGCGCCCTGTTGGTGCACCAGCCGCGCCAGTGCCTCGGGGCTGGTCACGCCCTTGCGCTGCAGCGCGGGGGAGAGATTGATGGCCTGGGCGTTCTGGTTAAGGCCCATGAGCACGGCCAAGGGGCTGGCGGGCACGCCGCCGATGCCCAGGTGCACCGCGTACACCAGGCCATAGAGGCAGTGGGCGGCGTCCAGCTCGCCGCTGACCAGCTTGTCGCGCAGCCCGGCCCAGGACGCCTGGCGGCGCAGGTTGAGGGTCAGGCCGAACTGCTGGGCGAAGCCCTGGGTGGCGGCGACCACCACCGAGGCGCAGTCGGTCAGGGCCATGAAACCGATGTCCAGGCTGGGCTTTTCCGGCGCGTCGCTGCCGTTGACCCAGGCCAGGGGCGTTGTCGGGAGGGCTGTGTTCACGAGAATCCTCAGGCGTTCGCGATTGACTGCATGCAACGGACTTAGCAACCCATGTGCCATTGCCCTGTCGCCCCGGCGGCGCGCTGGCTATAATCGCCCCCTCACACACCGCGAGTCCGCCCACCCATGTATACCCTGGCCCGCCAGTTGCTGTTCAAGCTCTCCCCGGAAACCTCCCACGACCTCTCGCTGGACCTGATCGGCGCCGGTGGCCGTCTCGGGCTCAACGGCCTGCTGTGCAAGCAGCCGGCGGCGTTGCCAGTGACAGTGATGGGCTTGAACTTCGCCAACCCGGTCGGCCTGGCCGCCGGCCTGGACAAGAACGGCGCGGCCATCGATGGCTTTGCCCAACTGGGCTTCGGCTTTGTCGAGATCGGCACCGTGACGCCGCGCCCGCAGCCGGGCAACCCCAAGCCGCGGCTGTTTCGCTTGCCGGAGGCCACGGCCATCATCAACCGCATGGGCTTCAACAACCTGGGCGTCGACCACCTGCTGGCGCGGGTGCGTGCCGCGAAGTACACCGGCGTGTTGGGTATCAACATCGGCAAAAACTTCGACACCCCGGTCGAGCGGGCCCAGGACGACTACCTGATCTGCCTGGAGAAGGTCTACAACGACGCCAGCTACATCACCGTCAACGTCAGCTCGCCGAATACCCCCGGCCTGCGTTCGCTGCAGTTCGGCGATTCGCTCAAGCAACTGCTCGATGCCCTGGCCGAGCGCCGTGAGCAATTGGCGCAGGCAAACGGCAAGCGCGTACCGCTGGCGATCAAGATCGCGCCGGACATGAGTGACGAGGAGACCGCCCTGGTGGCGGCGGCGTTGGTCGAATCGGGGATGGATGCGGTGATCGCCACCAACACCACCCTGGGGCGCGAGGGCGTCGAAGGCCTGCCGTTCGGTGGCGAGGCTGGTGGTTTGTCGGGTGCGCCGGTGCTGGAAAAGAGCACTCACACGGTGAAAGTGCTCGCTGGTGAGCTGGGTGGCAAGCTGCCGATCATTGCGGCGGGCGGGATCACCGAGGGGCGTCATGCGGCCGAGAAGATCGCCGCAGGGGCGAGCCTGGTGCAGATCTATTCGGGCTTCATCTATAAAGGCCCGTCGCTGATTCGTGAAGCAGTGGATGCCATTGCCGCGATGCCGAAAGCATGAAATGAACCGGTAGCCGTGGGGGCGGGCTTGTCCCGCGATGGCGCCAGGACAAGTTGCCTGGGCGGACGCCATCGCGGGGCAAGCCCGCTCCCACGTTGCCCGCCGGATAGGATGAAAAAAAGGGCATAAAAAAGGGCCCCTTCAAAGGGGCCCCTGGGCCGCAGCCCGCCGCCCGGATAGGGCGCGCATGGTGACTCGAATTCAGTGTCCTCGTTCAGCCAAGTGCGTGGTTCTCGTTTCGGGTAGAAATGCCAGCGATGCCGGTCTCTGCATTCCAGTATGCTTCACGGCCGTTGCGCCAACCGTTCATCCAGTTTTGATGGCCAGCTGTACCTTCCTGTTTTGGGCACAGTTCTCGGGATTTACCTTGTATGCCGTAAAGAAAACCGCGTGCTTTTTCTTTCTCCTCGGAACTACGTTTCATTCTTTTTCCACTCATAAGGTATTGCCCTCACTTGTTGACTGAAATGTCCCGTCGGCCTCTCCGAGGCCGGGCAGAATCGTTCTGCCGAAGTGCACCCGCTGCTGGCGTGGCGGGTTGAAAGTGCCGCCCCGTTGCGGTGCGACCTGAGATCAGTTCTAACGAATGCAGGTCACAGTGTGAATGATCGATTTGTCATAAGGACGTAACCTTTCCGAAGGTGAGGGGATAAGTAAATAAATGCGACTCAACCTTGTTTGCCGTTGAGCCCGCTATGATCAGGGTTTACCCAACCTTGACGTCAATTGGCCAGCGTTGCTGGATGATGACAGTAATATTTGGTAATGCGACGAAGGGTCACATCTGAGCCCGACGTCCACGCAATTTTCATACTGCCCGACGATCAAAGCCTCTTTCGCCACCCGGCAAAGGCATGATCGACCGGGCGGCCAGGCCTGGCGAGCGTTTCGTCGGGCCACCCGGACGCCTGCTGGAAAGGCGTGCGGGCTAACAGCGGCAGCCGATGCGTCGGCTCGCCATCTACCTAGCCAAAGGCTCTGGATTGCACATGTCGGACCGTTTCGAACTTTACCTTACCTGCCCCAAGGGTCTTGAAGGCCTGCTCGCCGAGGAAGCCCGTCAACTGGGCCTGAACGAGGTGCGTGAGCACACCTCGGCCATTCGCGGCGACGCCGACATGGAAACCGCCTATCGCCTGTGCCTCTGGTCGCGCCTGGCTAACCGCGTGCTGCTGGTGCTCAAGCGCTTCTCGATGAAGAACGCCGACGACCTGTACGACGGCGTGAATGCCGTCGACTGGGCCGACCACCTGGCGGCTGATGGCACCTTGGCGGTGGAGTTCAGCGGCCATGGCTCAGGCATCGACAACACCCACTTCGGCGCGCTCAAGGTCAAGGATGCGATCGTCGACAAGCTGCGCAACCGCGAAGGCCTGCGCCCGTCGGTGGAGAAGGTCGACCCGGATGTGCGCGTGCACCTGCGCCTGGACCGTGGCGAGGCGATCCTTTCCCTCGACCTGTCCGGCCACAGCCTGCACCAGCGTGGCTATCGCTTGCAGCAGGGTGCTGCGCCCCTGAAGGAGAACCTGGCGGCGGCGGTGCTGATCCGCGCCGGCTGGCCACGTATCGCGGCCGAGGGCGGCGCCCTGGCCGACCCGATGTGCGGCGTGGGCACCTTCCTGGTCGAGGCGGCGATGATCGCCGCCGATATCGCTCCCAACCTCAAGCGCGAGCGCTGGGGCTTCAGCGCCTGGCTCGGCCATGTGCCGGCGCTGTGGCGCAAGGTCCACGACGAGGCCCAGGCCCGTGCTCAAGCCGGCCTGGCCAAGCCGCCGCTGTGGATCCGCGGCTATGAGGCCGACCCACGGTTGATCCAGCCGGGGCGCAACAACGTTGAGCGCGCGGGCCTGGGCGACTGGGTGAAGATCTACCAGGGCGAGGTGGCCAGTTTCGAGCCGCGTCCGGACCAGAACCAGAAAGGCCTGGTGATCAGCAACCCGCCCTACGGCGAGCGCCTGGGCGACGAAGCCAGCCTGCTGTACCTCTACCAGAACCTCGGCGAGCGCCTGCGCCAGGCCTGCATGGGCTGGGAAGCGGCGGTGTTCACCGGCGCGCCGGAGCTGGGCAAGCGCATGGGCATCCGCAGCCACAAGCAATACGCCTTCTGGAACGGCGCGTTGCCGTGCAAGCTGTTGCTGTTCAAGGTCCAGCCCGACCAGTTCGTCACCGGTGATCGTCGTTCGGCCCAGGCCGAGGCGGCTGAGGGCGAGCCTCGTCGCCAGGCCCCGGTGGCCAGCGAGCCGGCGCGCCTGTCGGAAGGCGCGCAGATGTTCGCCAACCGGCTGCAGAAGAACTTCAAGCAGCTGGGCAAGTGGGCCCGCCGCGAGAAGGTCGATTGCTACCGTGTGTACGATGCCGACATGCCCGAGTACGCCCTGGCAGTGGACCTGTACCACGACTGGGTGCACGTGCAGGAGTACGCCGCGCCGCGTTCGATTGATCCGGACAAGGCCCAGGCGCGCCTGCTCGACGCGCTGAGCGCGATTCCCCAGGCCCTCGGTGTCGATCCGCAGCGTGTGGTGCTCAAGCGCCGGGAGCGCCAGAGCGGCACCCGCCAGTACGAGCGCCAGGCCACCGAAGGGCGCTTCCAGGAGGTCAACGAAGGCGGCGTCAAGCTGCTGGTCAACCTCACCGACTACCTGGATACCGGGCTGTTCCTCGATCACCGGCCGATGCGCATGCGCATCCAGCGCGAGGCGGCGGGCAAGCGCGTCCTCAACCTGTTCTGCTACACCGCCACGGCCACCGTGCACGCAGCCAAGGGCGGCGCGCGCAGCACCACCAGCGTGGACCTGTCGAAGACCTACCTGGACTGGGCCCGGCGCAACCTGTCGCTCAACGGTTTCTCCGAGCGCAACCGCCTGGAGCAGGGCGATGTCATGGCCTGGCTGGAGAACGCCCAGGACAGCTACGACCTGATCTTCATCGACCCGCCGACCTTCTCCAACTCCAAGCGCATGGAAGGGGTATTCGACGTGCAGCGCGACCATGTGCAACTGCTCGACCTGGCCATGGCGCGCCTGGCCCCGGGGGGTGTGCTGTACTTCTCCAACAACTTCCGCAAGTTCCAGCTCGACGAGCATTTGGCCGCGCGCTACGTAGTGGAGGAGATCAGTGCCCAGACCCTGGACCCGGACTTCGCCCGCAACAATCGTATCCACCGCGCCTGGCAGCTGCGTCTGCGCTGAGCCGACGAGGTACGTGGCACGCCTGCTGGCCAGTGGCTATAACTCAGGACAGGGCGGGACAATACGCAGGACGCTGACCTTGGTTGGAGTCCTCTATGTCGAACCCGGGCGTACCTGCAAAGCGGCTTGGCCTGCTCGGCGACGAGTTGTCGGCCTGGGGCGTGGCCCTGGCGGCGCTGGTCGCCGGGGCGTTGCTCACGGCCGCCCTGGCGATCGCCACCCAGACCTTCTACCAGCAGCAACTGCGCCAGCGCTTCGAGCTGCTGGCCAGTGAGCGTTACAGCCGCATCGCCGAGCGTTTCGAGGAGCAGGAGCAACGCCTGGATGGCTTGCGCCGGTTCTTCGCCTATTCCACTGAAATCACCCCCCGCGAGTTCGATGGCTACGCACGTCCCTTGCTGCACCGCACCCAGGCTTACTCCTGGGCACCGCGGGTAGCGGCCGCGCAGCGCGAGGACTTCGAGCGGCGCGCCAGTGCCTGGCTGGGCCAGCCCTATCAGATCCGCGACCTGGACGCCCAGGGCGATTGGCAGGCCGCGCCTGCGCGTGATCACTACTATCCGGTGCTGTACACCCAGGCGGCGAGTCGCCAGGCCCAGCCCTACGGCTTCGACCTGGGTGGGCAGCCGCTGCGCGCCGCGACCTTGGCCCGGGCCGCCAGCCCCGGCAGCATGGCGGTGTCGGCGCCGCTGGACATGATCAACGTCGAACCGACTTATACCCGTGGCCTGCTGATAGTCGCCCCGGTGTTCGCCGATGAAGCGTCTGTGGGCGATCCCCTTCGAGGGTACGTCATGGCCTTGCTGAGCCTGCATCAGCTGATCGCCGAGAGCCTGCCGACGGTGGCTGACGACAACCTGGTGGTGCGCATCCTCGACCTGTCCACAGAGGGTGGTCACGAGGTGCTGTTCGACTCAGGGATGCCGCCGGCGCGCATGGGCTTTGCCAGCAGTCACCTGCTGCACCTGGCGGACCACCACTACCAGCTCGACATTCGTCCCAGCCAGGGCTTTCTTGCCGCCAACCGCTCGTCGGCGGTGCCGGTGGTGGCGTTGCTCGGTGGCCTGCTCAGTGTCTTGCTGGCGCTGCTGCTGTACAGCCTGTTCAGCCAGCGCCAGCGTGCCCTGGGCCTGGTGGCCCGGCGTACCGCCGAGCTGCGTATCAGCGAGCAGTCATTGCGCGAGACCCACAACCAGTTGCGCAGCGTGCTTGATGCCGCGACCCAGGTGGCGATCATCGCCACCAGCCTGCGCGGGGTGATCGGCACGTTCAATGCGGGCGCCGAGCGCATGCTGGGCTATTCGGCCGGCGAAGCGCTGGGCCAGCTGCGCCTTGAGGACCTGGTCTTGCCCGAGGAGCTGCGCCAGCGGGCCCATGCCTTGAGCGTGCGCTTCGGGCGCGAGGTTGGCGCGGGCCAGGCGATGTTCGCCGAGACGGTGCAGGAGGGCGGCGCGGAGCCGGCGGACTGGACCCTGGTGCGCAAGGATGGCAGCCACCTGCTGGCCAACATGCTGGTGACGGCGGTGCTGGACGAGCAGGGGTTATGGGTGGGCTATCTGGCGATCTGCATCGATGTCACCGAGCGGCGCCGGGTGCACGAAGCCCTGGCGGCCCGCGACCGGCTGTTGGAAAAACTCAGCGCCGAGGTGCCTGGCGGGATCTACCAGTATCGCCTGGACGCCGATGGTCATTCCTGTTTCCCCTACGCCAGCCAAGGTCTGCACGACATCTACGAGGTGGACCTGGCAGTGCTGCGCGAGGACGCCGCGGCGGTGTTCGAACGTATCCACCCGGACGACCTGGAGCGAGTGCGGCGCTCGGTGCGTTACTCCGCCGAGTACCTGACGCCGTGGCGGGAGGAGTACCGGGTGTGCCTGCCGCGGGCGGGGTTGCGCTGGGTGCGGGGGGAGGCGACGCCGGAGGTCGGCGAGCACGGCAGCACGCTCTGGCATGGTTACCTGACCGATATCTCGGACCTCAAGCGGGTGGAGGAGGAGCTGCGGGCGCTGTCGGTGACCGATGCGCTGACCGGGATCTACAACCGGCGATATTTCCAGGAGCGGCTGCGCAACGAACTGGATCGGGCGCAGCGGGATGGGTTGGACCTGGCGGTGATCATGCTGGATATCGATCACTTCAAGCGGATCAACGATCAATACGGGCATGCGGTGGGGGATCATGTGCTGCGCAGCCTGTGCCAGCGGATCGGGCAGCGGTTGCGGCGGACCGATGTGTTTTGTCGGTTGGGGGGGGAGGAGTTCATGGTGTTGTGTCCGGGGAGTAATGCCGAGCAGGCGCGGGTGCTGGCGCAGGAGTTGTGGCAGGGGGTTCGGAGTGTGCCGGTCGAGGGGGTGGGGCGGGTGACGGCGAGTTTTGGGGTGGCGGGGTGGCGGGTTGGGGAGGGGGCGGATGCGTTGTTGTTGCGGGCGGATGCTGGGGTTTATGTGGCCAAGCAGGGGGGGAGGGATCGGGTTGAGGGGGAGTTGTCTTGAGTTAAGCTTGATCTGTTGTTTGATTGTTTGATTGTTTGATTGTTTGATTGTTTGATTGTTTGATTGTTTGATTGTTTGATTGTTTGGTTGTGTTGAAAGTTTTATGCGCATTCATTTGTGATGTCGACGCTTAGTCACCTTTCCGCCCTTACGGCGGGTTACTTTGGTCTTGGCCAAAGTAACCAAAGCCGTTGCGCTCCATTCATCCGGCCCTACGCTTCGCTCCGGGTCCCCTCACTCCGGCCTTGCTCCCGGGAGGACCGCGCTGCAGGGCCCATCCTGGGCCCCAGCGCTTGACGGGCATCCATGCCCGTCACCTCCCTCCGCAAGACCTGCGTTCGGCCTCCTGAAGTCGCGAAGTTACGGGCGGCGCCTGGACTGGCGCAGCTATCGCTAGTTTAAACTTAATTGATCTCTCGATCGCATCGCGGGGCAAGCCCGCTCCCACGCAATAGTCGCCGTTATATATAACCCTGTAGGAGCGGGCTTGCCCCGCGAAAGGGATGGAACAGTCAATGCATAACTAACTGTCAAACAACTAAATTCGCATTTCTTGCTCTTGCTCTTGCTCTTGCTCTTGCTCTTGCTCTTGATTCTAAGCGCGCGATAGTCCAGGCGCCACCAATTGCGACTTCAGGAGGCCGAGCGGAGTTCTTGCGGAGGGAGGTGACGGCCATGGATGGCCGTCAAGCGCTGCGCCCCAGGATGGGGCGTTCAGCGCGGTCCTCCCGGGAGCAAGAACGGAGCGAGGGGACCCCGGAGCGAAGCGTAGGGGCCGGATGAATGGAGCGAGCGGTTTTTGCCTACTTTTGCCCAAGAGCAAAAGTAGGTCGCCGTAAGGGCGAAAAGGTGACTATGCGTCACCATCGCCAATGAATGCGCTTACATCCATCAAAACCAACACCTTAAAGCCAAGCCCCAACCCCAACCCCACTCAAATCAAGGCATCACCCCAACAGTCCCATTCCCCACCTTGGGCTGGCGATAAAGATCCAGCAACACCTGGTCCAGCACCTGGGAAGCCCCCCAAGGCTTGGGATCATTGAGAATGGCCGCCACCGCCCAGGTGTGCCCGTTACTGTCCCGGCTGAACCCGGCAATCGCCCGCACGGTATTCAGGGTCCCGGTCTTGATGTGCCCTTCGCCCGTCATGGCCGTGCGCTTGAGCCGCTTGCGCATGGTGCCGTCCATCCCCACCAGCGGCATCGAGCTGATGAACTCCGCCGCGTAAGGGCTCTTCCAGGCCGCCTGCAACAGCGCCGCCATCTCGCGGGTGCTGACCCGCTCGGCGCGGGACAGCCCCGAGCCGTTCTCCATCACCAGGTGCGGCGAGGTGATGCCTTTCTTCGCCATCCACTGACGCACCACACGCTGGGCGGCACGGGCATCGTCGCCGTCGGCGTCGGTGCGGAACTGCGCGCCAAGGCTCAGGAACAGCTGCTGGGCCATGGTGTTGTTGCTGTACTTGTTGATGTCGCGGATCACTTCCACCAGGTCCGGCGAGAAGGCGCGGGCCAGCAGGCGGGCACTCTTGGGCACGTTTTCGATGCGATCGCGACCCTGGATGCTGCCGCCCAGCTCGTTCCAGATCGCCCGCACGGCACCGGCCGCGTAGGTCGGGTGGTCCAGCAGCGACAGATAGGTCTGCGAGTTGCAGCCGTCGGCGAGCTGGCCACTGACCGTGACGCTGACACCGTCCGGCTGGACTACCGGGTTGTAGCGCACCTCTCCGGTGCACTGCTTGCCGGCCACGGCCTTGACCTGGTTGTCGATGCGGATGCTGGCGATCGGCGGCTCGACCGAGACGTTGACCTTGCCACCGTCGTTGCGGGCAACGAAGCGCAAAGCCTTGAGGTTGACCAGCAGCGAGTCCGGCTTGACCAGGAACGGCTTGTTCTCGTCGCCGCCATCGTCATCGAACTGTGGCAAGTTGGGCTGCACGAAATGGCTACGGTCCAGGACCAGGTCGCCGGTCACGGTACGAACGCCATTGGCGCGCAGGTCGCGCATCAGCAGCCAGAGTTTCTCCATGTTCAGCTTGGGGTCGCCGCCACCCTTGAGGTACAGGTTGCCGTTAAGCACGCCGTTGTTCAGGGTGCCGTCGGTGTAGAACTCGGTTTTCCATTGGAAAGTGGGGCCCAGCAGTTCCAGCGCGGCGTAGGTGGTGACCAGCTTCATGGTCGAGGCCGGGTTGACCGACACATCGGCGTTGAACACGGTCGCCGTGCCCGGGCCGTCCAGCGGCAGCATGACCAGCGACAGGGCGGAGTCCTGCAGCTTGTTGGTCTTGAGCGCCTGCTGCACCTTAGGTGGCAGGCTGGTGTTGACGGCGGCGGCCTGCACGGACAGCGACAGGGGCAGGAACAGGCCGGCGAGCAGCAGTGGGCGGAGCGTCTTGATCATAAATGGACAAACCCTGCAGGCGAGGGGAAAAGACAACGGGGCTGTAGGAAGTGATGGCCCCAGGACAAAATGTAGTGCGCATTATGCCCCAAGCAGCACGAGCATGGGCCTCATTCGACGGAAAAGCGCCGCTAGGCGCCGGAAACTGGTAAAGTGCCGCGCGTAATTAATTGAGAGGATTGTTTCATGGCTACCAACCGTTCCCGTCGCCTGCGCAAGAAACTGTGCGTGGACGAATTCCAGGAGCTGGGTTTCGAACTGAACCTGGGCTTCAAGGAAGACCTGTCCGATGAAGCCATCGATGCCTTCCTCGACGCCTTCCTGGCTGAAGCCATGGATGCCAACGGCCTGGACTACGTCGGTGGCGACGACTTCGGCCTGGTTTGCAAGGCCACCCGTGGTTCGGTCAACGAAGAACAGCGCGCCGCTGTCGAAGCCTGGCTCAAGGGCCGCAGCGAACTGACCAATATCGAAGTCAGCCCGCTGTTGGATGCCTGGTACCCGGAAAAACCGGTCAACCCGGCTTCCTGATGAATGGCGGCGGTACGTCTTGTACCGCCCTCATCCGACCTCGGCCAGGTGCTCCCGTTGCCTGGCCAGGGCTTTCTCCACGCGGCGCATGTGCCGCGCCAGCGCCTGACGGCGCCGTTTCAGTTCAGCCTGGGGCAAGTCCGTCACCTCCAGCGCCTCGCACGCCTCGATCAACGCCTGAGCATCCAGCATCCGTCCCGCGCTGAGGATCTTGTGTGCCTGTAATGCCAGCTCGCCGCCCTCGCGTTGCGGGTCGATGGCCATCAGCGCCTGCAGGTCCTGGCGCAGGCTCAGCAGCAGGGTGTCGAGGATGCGGTCGCGGTCGGCGAGGTTGTCGCCAACGATCGCCGACAGGCCATCGAGATCGAACCGCACGGCGGGCGTATGGTGCTCGTCTTCCTGGTAGGCAATCCGTGCAAGGGCCTTCAACCGCTGCCCCAGCACCTGCAGGCCGATGGGCTTGAGCAGGCAATCGTCCATGCCTGCATCCAGGCATTGCTGGCGCACCTCGGGCTGGGCGTTGGCGGTGTAGCCGAGGATGGTGCAGCGTGGCCGGTTGCGCAGTTGCTCCTCCATGCGCACGGTCCTGGCCAGTTCGAAGCCATTCATCAGCGGCATGTTGCAGTCGACGATGAGTATATCGAAGCAACCCTCGCGCCACTTGCGCAGCCCTTCGCGTCCATCTTCGGCGCTTTCCTGACCAAGGCCCAGGTAGTTCAGTTGCTGTGCCATCAGCAACAGGTTGGCTGGGTGGTCGTCGATCACCAGGATGCGCAGCTGCTGGTCCGGTTGCGGGATTTCCGTGGGCGATCGGGGCTGGGGCGTGACCGGATCGACGCATTGCAGCGGCATCACCAGACGGACCCGGGTACCGACGCCCTGCAGGCTCTGCAGGGTGAGCTCGCCGCCCATCATCGTGCACAGGTCGCGGCTGATGACCAGTCCTAACCCGGTGCCGGCCCTGGCGCCGTCGCTGTAGGGGTTGGCCTGCACGAAGGGGGAGAACAGGCGTTGCAGGTCTTGCTCGTGGATCCCGATACCGCTGTCGCGCACCTCCAGGTCGAGCGTCGGCATGGCAGGTTCGCCATCGTTGCGCAACCTGGCGGTGATGCGCACTTGCCCCTGTTCGGTGAACTTGATCGCATTGCTCACCAGGTTCGACAGCACCTGCTTGAACCGTAGCGGATCGAGCATGGCGTGGCAGCGGGCCTCGGGAGCAATCACCACGTCCAGCACCAGGCCCTTGTGCCGGGCCAGGCCGTCGAATACGCGGCCGACCGACTCGACCAGGGCCGCAAGGTCGACTGCTTCGGGGACCAGGGACATCTGTCCGGACTCGATCCGGGCGATATCCAGGATGTCGCCGATCAGCCCCAGCAGGTCACTGGCCGAATGATGGGCGACCTCCAGCGCAGGGCGGTCCAGCTTGCCCTGGTCGGCGCGCTTGAGGGCAAGTTCCAGCATGCCGATGAGGGCGTTCATCGGCGTGCGGATCTCATGGCTGATGGTGGCCAGGAAGGTGCTCTTGGCCCGATTGGCGTCATCGGCCTGTTGCTTGGCCAGGCGCAGGTCCTGGACCAGATTGCGGCGCTCGCTGATATCGATCCAGCCACCGATGATGCCCTGCATCTCGCCCACCGAGTCGCGGTAGGGCAGGATCCAGTGATAGATCGTCAGCTCGCGGTCCCGCAGGCGCAGGGGGCGATCGAGGATCAAGGGTTTGCCCTGGGCCATCACCCGCTGGTAGTCGTCCTGGACCTGGCGGGTATAGTCGCAGTCGCTGAAGGGGGCCTCGTCCAGGCTCTTGCCCAGGACTTCCTCGAGACTGGCGCCGACGGCCTGCAGGTAGCTGTCGTTGCAGCTTTGCAGGCGTCCGTCACGGTCGCGAACATACATCGGATGAGGCGTGCCATTGAGCAGCGCACCCATGAATTCCAGTTGGTCGTTGAGCGCTCGTTCGGCCCGCTGACGCTGCTTGATCTGACGGCGCAGCCGGGCGTTCCACACCAGTGCGAGGACCAGCAGCACCGCAATGCCCCCCGCCACCTGAAGGATCAGCCGGCGGTAGCTGCGCCAGTAGGCGTCGTCACGCAGGCCATGGTCGCGCCAGCGGCTGTTGATCACCCCCAGTTCCTCCGGCGAAATGCTCAACAGCGCTTTGTCGAGGATCGCCGCCAGCTCGCTGGCCCCGGCGGCGGTCGCCATGGTGAAGGCTGCCGGTTCCGTGCCCACCGTGCTGCGGATGACCAGATTGTTGCTGGTGGCGAGCATGTGGTTGGCGTCGATCAGGGTGGCGATTGCCGCATCCACCGCGCCGCTGCCGAGCAGCACCATGGAGTAGTAGGTGCTTTCGGTGGCGACCTGGTGAATCCGTGGGTGACGTGCCGCGAGCAGGGCGGCCACGCTGCTGTCGCGTGGCACGGCGACGCGCTTGCCCTTGAGTTGCTTGAGGTTGCTGGGCTGGTCGTTGCCGGTGTGGCTGACCAGCACGTAGGCGCTTTCGAGGTAGGGCCGGCTGACCTGCAGCGGGCTGCCGCGACGGGCGTCGGTGGAGAGGCTGGCGATGATATCGGCGCGACCGGACTCGAGCTGGTCGACCATGTCGCCATCGCCGCTGGCGCGCCGGATCTCGAAGCGCAGGCCGGTGCGCAGGCGGATGAGTTCTAGCAGGTCGGCGACGATGCCACGCAGGCGGTCATTGTTGTCGAAGAAGGTCAGGGGCGCGGCGGTGTCGTTGACCACCACGCGCATGATCGGATGTTCGCTCAGCCACTGTTCCTCGCGCGCCGACAACTGCAGCTTGCGATCGGTCAGCAGGCTACCGCTGCTGGCACTCCAGCGCTTGAAGATATCGTTGCGGGTGGTGTTGGGCTGGGCGTCGAGGGCGGCGTCCACCAGGGACTGGAGGGTGAGTGCGTCCTCGCGCATGGCGAAGCTGAAGCCCACGGCTTCGTGCTTGCCGAAATTGGCCATGCGCAGGTGCGGCAGGTGCCCCTGGCTGATCAGGTAGTGGGTGGAAATGGTATCGCCGATGAACACGTCGGCCTGCTCGAAGGCCACGGCATTCAGCGCCTGGGTGGAGGACTCGAAAGTCAGCAGCTCGGCCTTGGGGTAGTTGGCGTGAATCTCCCCGGGCGGCAGGTAGTGATACAGCATGCTCAGGCGCATGCCCGTCAGGCCCGTGTCCAGCGCCCGGGTTTCATCCTCGCGGGTCACCAGCACCGGTTGGTCGATGGCGTAGGGCCGCGACAGCGCCAGGCCCTGGGTCACCGCTTCATAGCCGTTGGCGCTGCCCAGCAGGTCGATATGCCCGCTCTTGAGCGCCGCGACCGCCGCCGGCCGGCTGGGAAAGCGCTGCACCCGCACCGGCAGGCCCAGGGCGCTGCCGATCAGTCCGGCGTAGTCGGCCGTCAGCCCCTGGTACTCGCGCCCGCCCGTGGCGATGTCGAACGGCGGGTAGTCAGGGGCCGAGGTGCCCAGCACCAGTTCCCGGCGCTGCGCGAGCCAGTCGCGCTGGGCCGGTGTCAGGCTGGGCTGGACCGATGCCGGCGCTGAACGGCTGAGCAGGGTATAGGTTCGCCCCGTGTCGACGGTCACGCCGGCACCTTGCAGCGGCATGCCCAGGCACAGCAGCGATGTAACGATGCACCTCCACATCATGACCTCAGACCAGCGCGTTGCGTTTGGCGACGTCGATCAATTCCACCAAAGTGCTGGCGCGCAACTTGTGCATGAGACGTTTCTTGTAAGTGCTGACGGTCTTGTTGCTGAGAAACATGCCCTTGGCAATCTCCTTGTTGCTGCGCCCCTGGGCAAAAAGTTGCAGGACCATGAGTTCCCGATCATTGACCTGGCGGAACAGTTCCAGCTCCTGGTTGCTGCCCGTCGGCGGTGGATTGAGCGCCTGGCTGGGGAAATAGTTGTACCCGGACAGCACGGCCTTGATCGCGCTGAGCAGTTCGCTGAGGTCTTCCTGCTTGCACACGTACCCGGCCGCGCCGGAGTGCATGCAGCGCACGGCGAACAGTGCCGGCGATTGGGCTGTGAGCACCAGGACCTTCAGCGGGATGGCCATGGCCTGCAGGCGCGAGAGCATCTCCAGGCCGTCGAGCTTGGGAATGCTGATGTCGAGGATGACCAGGTCCGGCGGGGTCTCGCGGATCAACTGCATGGCGTCCACGCCGTTGTCCGATTCCCCGACCACCTTGTATCCCTGGTTTTCCAGCAACATCCGTATCGCCAAACGTATGACGGGATGGTCATCAACTATAAAGACTGAGTGCATATTCAACATTCCATGCGGCGCGTGAAGGCAGCCGGCACATTAGCTCAGTTGAATGTCGACGGGCAGGGAAGTGGCTGCCAAAACCGGGATATAGGAATTTACTTACAGTGTTGGCGAAACATTGCTACGAGTGATGTAGATATTGACAGGGATTTGTCAGGGTTTGATCGTTTTGGTGGGGTTGCGTAGTGAGCGTGTTTATTGGGAATCAATATTGCGTGGGAAATTTCATGCGTATTAAACGTCAGTCGTTTCAAGGACGTTTGGGCGCGAGGTTATTGATCGGGTGAGGGCCTCCAGGTGTCCGCCGCGATCCATGCAGCGCCTATGAGATCGAGCGCCGCCCGCGCGGCGCATCGCGGCACAAGGCTGCTCACACAGGCATAGCGCGTGGCTTGAGGGCCGCGCGGTCGCTGTGGGAGCGGCTTCAGCCGCGAACACCGGCGCAGCCGGTGCCAGGCACCGCGTCGTCTGCTTCGCGGGTAAACCCGCTCCCACAGGGATCGCGCCAGATTCTAGAAATTGAGCAAGACAGTTGCTCCCACATCTGTTTCGGGCCAATTATTCCTGTGAATGAGACGGCGCCCGCCTTGGTGCATGCCTCAAGTCCTGCGGGGCGGCATTGGTGTCCATGCTGAAATTGCGTCGGGCCAACAAGGCGGACCAGGTAATGGCACAGGATTGACTGGCCCGAAACAGATGTGGGAGCGGCCTTGCGTCGCGATGCGCCGCGCGGGCGGCGCTCGATCTCATAGGCGCCGAAAGTTTCGCGCCGAACACCCCGTCATCCCCTCACTTCGGACTGGACCGCCCGGTCATTTCCAGAGCCATTTCACTGGCGTAGCTGTCGGTCATCCCGGCGATGAAGTCGATCATGCGCAGGAAGGCGTCGTGCAGCGAACCATGCGGGTCGGGGGCGTTGTTGCCGATCAGGTCCAGCACCCGCCGGCTCTTGAACGACGGGGTACGCCCGCCATGCTGTTCCAGCGCCGCGCCACAGAAGGTATTGAGCAGGATCTCCAGGGTCGTGTAGGCGCCGATCTCGTGCAGGGTCTTGCGCTTGTCCTGGAAGATCTTCTTGCGCGCCATGTCCTTGGCCTGCAGTACGCAGCGTTGCGCCGGGCCATGCATGTGCTCGACCAGGTCACCCGCCAGGCTGCCGGCGAGCAGGGCCTGCTGCTGTTCGACGAAGGCCTGGGCGGCGGCATTGGTCAGGTGCTCGATGGCCTTGCCGCGCAGGATCGCCAGCTTGCGCCGACGTGATTCGCCGGGCCCTAGCAGGCGATAGGTTTCCGGCAGGTCATCGCCCACCAGGTCCAGCAGCAGCGCCTCGACCTCGGCGTATTGCAGCAGGTCCATCTCCAGCCCATCCTCGAGGTCGATCAGGGCGTAACAGATGTCGTCCGCGGCCTCCATCAGGTACACCAGGGGGTGACGGGCCCAGCGCTGGTGCTCCAGCTGCGGCAGGCCGAGCTTGCCGGCGATCTGCTCAAGCAGCCCCAGTTCGCTCTGGTAGCAGCCGAACTTGTGCTTCTTGTAGCCCAGGGCGTCGGCGTGGCGTGCCGCCCATGGGTACTTGAGGTAGGCGCCAAGGGTGGCATAGGTCAGGCGCATGCCGCCGTCGAACTGGTGGTATTCGAGCTGGGTGAGCACGCGAAAGCCCTGGGCATTGCCTTCGAAGTTGAGGAAATCGGTGCGTTGATCGTCGCTCATGTCGTCCAGCCAGCCGCGCCCGGCGGCCTGCTGGAACCAGTGACGGATGGCGTCCTCGCCGGAATGGCCGAACGGCGGGTTGCCGATGTCGTGGGCCAGGCAGGCCGATTGCACGATCATTCCCAGATCGCTGGGTTCGCACCAGTCCGGCAGTTGCTCGCGCAGGGTCTCGCCGACGCGCATGCCCAGCGAGCGGCCGACGCAGCTGACCTCCAGGGAGTGGGTCAGGCGGGTGTGGATATGGTCGTTGCTGGATACGGGGTGCACCTGGGTCTTGCGCCCCAGGCGGCGGAAGGCGCCGGAGAAGATGATGCGGTCGTGGTCCTTGTGGAACGGGCTGCGGCCGAGTTCCTCGGGGCTGTAGAGGGCCTTGCCCAGTCGTTCGCGGGTCAGCAGGGTGTGCCAGTCCAAGGCGTGATCTCCCATCGTAGAGTCGGGATAGCTTCCTGCGTCCGGCGCGCCCGCGCAAGCGTCGGACGCGCCTTGGCCTCAGGGGCGGCGGCTGTTGCCGAGGAACAGGCGGATCAGCGGTACCAGGCTGGTGCCCAGGCGCACCAGGCGCGCCAGGTTGCCGCTGCGCACGCCCTTGCCGGTGAGAAAACCCAGGGCGACGACGGCGCCGATACCCCACAGCGAGCCGTGCTTGACGCCCAGGCCCTCGCCGAACGAGCCGCCCATGCCGCGCAGGCGGCGGACCGGTTCGAGCAACTGGCCGGACTCGTGGCGGATTTCCTGGCGGTGCATTTCCATGCGCAGGCGCAGCAGCGCCTTGCGCAGCTCACGGGGGTTACGGGTGTTGGGCAGTTCGGGCAGGCTCATGGCAGCAGGCGCTCCCGATCCTTGGCCAACTCCTCGAGGGTGGCATTGAACGGCGAGGATTCATCGAACACCGCGGCTTTCAGGCGCAGGCCGCAGTACAGCGCGGCGAGTCCGTAGAACACGCACAGGCCGATGATCCCGGCCAGTCGGTAACTGTCCCACAGCAGCACCAGCACCAGGCCCGACAGCGCGGTCAGCAGCAGCAGGGCGAACACCAGGGCCAGACCTGCGAACAACAGCAGACTGAGGGTGCGGGCCTTCTGCTCCTGCAACTCGATGCCGAACAACTCGATATGGCTGTGCAGCAGGCCCAATATGGCCGCGCCCAGGCGCCGACCGGAGGCGCCCGTGCCGATGGCGTCGTTGTCCATGCCGGCTCCTCAGCGCTTGGCCAGCAGGCCGATCAGCAGGCCGACGCCGGCGGCGATGCCGATGGCCTGCCACGGGTTCTCCTGCACGTATTCCTCGGCGCTGCCAAGGGCCGCCTGGCCGCGAGCGCGCACCGAATCCTGGGTCAACTGCAGGGTCTCGCGGGCCTGCACCAGGCGTTCGTGGATCTGCTCGCGCAGTTCGTCGGCCTGGTCGCCGGCCAGGTTGGCGGTGTCGGCGAGCAGCTTCTCGGTATCGCGGACCAGAGCCTGGAAGTCAGCCATCAATATTTCCTGTGCAGTCTTTGCCGATTTGCTGGCCATGGATGGGCCTCTCCCTGTGGATGTGTGCTGGTTATTTCGAGTGATCGGTGGCGCGGAAGGTTCAGCGGGATGTGTTGGTACAGCGCTTGCTAAAAAGCGGTGCGTGTCCGCCGCGGCTTGCGCCGAAACCATGCGCCAGCGTTGCGGATACCGCTAAACCTTAACCCAATCCACGACAAACCCAAGAAAAAACCACGCAGGCGCCGCCCGGCTCACCGAAACGGGGCAGGGGCCTGGCACCGATCCGGTGCATGGATGCCGGTTCTTGAACTGTCCTGGTGCCTTTTTGCAGGTCTGCCACTTCATGGAAAACATGCACAGCGCGATGGACTCCCTGGTCCATGGCTCCAACACCTTGTTCATCCTCATGGGCGCGATCCTGGTCCTGGCCATGCACGCGGGGTTCGCCTTTCTCGAGGTCGGCACGGTGCGGCACAAGAACCAGGTCAACGCCCTGTCGAAGATCCTCAGTGACTTCGCCGTCTCGGCCCTGGTGTATTTTTTCATCGGCTACTGGATCGCTTATGGCGTGAGTTTCCTGCAACCGGCGGCGACGCTGGCCAGCGATCACGGCTATGCGCTGGTCAAGTGTTTCTTCCTGCTGACCTTCGCCGCGGCCATTCCGGCGATCATCTCCGGCGGTATCGCCGAGCGCGCGCGCTTTGCGCCGCAACTGTGCGCGACGGCGTTGATCGTGGCGTTCATCTACCCGTTCTTCGAAGGCGTGGTGTGGAATGGCAACTTTGGCCTGCAGGCCTGGTTGCAGGCGCGTTTCGGCGCGCCGTTCCATGATTTTGCCGGATCCGTGGTGGTACACGCCATGGGCGGCTGGCTGGCGCTGGCGGCGGTGTTGCTGCTCGGCGCGCGCCGTGGCCGCTACCGCGACGGACGCCTGGTGGCGTTCGCGCCGTCAAGCATTCCGTTCCTGGCGCTGGGCTCGTGGATCCTGATCATCGGCTGGTTCGGCTTCAACGTCATGAGCGCGCAGACCCTGCAGGGGGTGAGCGGGCTGGTGGCGATCAACTCGCTGATGGCCATGGTCGGCGGCACGCTGTCGGCCCTGCTGGCCGGGCGTAACGACCCGGGCTTTCTGCACAACGGCCCGTTGGCCGGCCTGGTGGCGGTGTGCGCGGGCTCCGACCTGATGCACCCGGTGGGCGCGCTGGTCACCGGGCTGGTGGCCGGTGGCCTGTTCGTCTGGTGCTTCACTGCCGCGCAGAACCGCTGGAAGATCGACGACGTGCTGGGGGTATGGCCCTTGCACGGCGTGTGTGGCATCTGGGGCGGCATTGCCTGCGGCGTGTTCGGCCAGGCGGCCCTGGGTGGCCTGGGCGGCGTCAGCCTGGTCAGCCAGCTGCTGGGGAGCCTGGCGGGTGTGCTGGTGGCGTTGGTCGGCGGTTTTGCCGTGTATGGCTTGATCAAGGCGCTGCATGGCCTGCGCCTGAGCCACGAGGAGGAGTTCCAGGGCGCGGACCTGGCCGTGCACCGGATCGGCGCCACCAGCCAGGATTGAGCCAGGTCAGGTGCGCGTTGGCGGGGACGGACCTAGAATGAGCATCCATTCATGCGAATTACGGATGTCTGCATGCTCCCTGAAACCCAGTTGTTCGGCACCGTGGGGTGCCACCTGTGTGAAGTGGCCGAGGCCGTGCTGATGCCGTTCGTCGAGCACGGCCTGCTGGTCGAGCTGGTCGATATCGCCGACAGCGAGGCGCTGTTCGAACGCTACGGGCTGAGCATCCCGGTGCTGCGCCGTTGCGATACCGGCGCCGAGCTGGGCTGGCCGTTCGATGCCGAGCAGGTGGTGGCCTTCCTCGGCTGAGTCGCGCATTGACGAGCGGGTGGCTCGCTCCGTATGCTGTATATAAATACAGTATCCGAGGTGAAGCCATGCTCAATGTCGAGCAACTCAAGTACAGCGTCAATCACATGGCTCCCGAGCGTGTGTGCGAGGCCGTGCTGGAATTGCGCCTCGACGGCATCGTCACCGACGAACGCACGCCGTTCGGCAAGGTGCATTTCAACACCTGCTTTGCCGAGATCGAGGCGCTGTTCCAGCGCGCCGGCTTTCACCGTCCGCTGGACGTGGTGGGCTATCAGGGCCTGAGCTACGCCCTCTACGATCCGGGGCGCTGGGACGCGGTGCAGGTGCTGCGCTGGCTCAAGGCGCGCTGCGAGCCGGCCAGCGAGGCTGGTTGAGGGGCAGGGGGTAGGAGATAATGTCCGCCCACGTAGAACCGAGCCCGATGATGACCACGCCTTTCGACCCCGCCCACCAGCAAGCCAGTACCGTATGCCTGCCTCCGGGGCCCTGGGCAAACGTGCTCGACTGCCTGTGCGATCACTTCAAGGGCATCGCGCGTGAGCAGTGGCTTGACCGCTTCGCCCGGGGCCGGGTGCTGAATGCCGACGGCCAGCCTATTGCGGCGGATACGCTCTATCGGCGGGGCATGCGCTTGCACTATTTCCGTGAAGTGCCCAACGAGAAGGTGATCCCGGTGCAGGAAGAAATCCTGCATGTCGACGAGCACCTGGTGGTGGCGGACAAGCCGCACTTCCTACCCGTCACGCCCACCGGCGAGTACGTCGAACAGACGCTGCTGCGCCGGCTCATCCGGCGCCTGGACAACCCGCACCTGGTGCCGCTGCACCGCATCGACCGGCACACCGCCGGGCTGGTGCTGTTTTCCGCCAACCCGCAAAGCCGTGGCGCCTATCAGCGCCTGTTCCCCGAGCGGCGCATCGACAAGCACTACCAGGCCATCGCAGCGGCCATGCCGCAGCATGACTACCCGCTGGTGCACCGCAGCCGTCTGGTGCATGGCGAGCCGTTCTTCCGCATGCATGAAGTGGAAGGGGCCGACAACAGCGAAACCCACGCCTGTGTGCTGGAGAAGAATGGCGAGCTGTGGCGCTATGGCCTGTCACCGGTCACCGGCAAGACCCATCAGTTGCGGGTGCATATGGCGGCGTTGGGCGCGGGGATCTGCAACGATCCTTTTTATCCGCAGCTGGTCAACGAACAGGATGATTACGCGCGGCCACTCAAGCTGCTGGCCCACAGCCTGCGCTTCGAGGATCCGTTGACGGGTGAGGTGCGTTATTTCGAAAGCCGCTTGGAGTTGGATTGGTAAAGGCCAGTCCCACATCTTCGCCCGGCGCTGTCTTGGGCAAATGTCTCAAGCTGGCGCGATTCCTGTGGGAGCGGGCTTGCCCGCGAACCGGCGCAGCCGGTGCCAGGCAGCGCGTCGCTTGCTTCGCAGGTAAACCCGCTCCCACAGGCATGGGGCATGGCTTGAGGACGGCACCGCCGCTGTAGGCGCCAGCACGGCTGGCGCCTACAGTCTGTCACCGCTGGTCAGCGGTTGAAGCGTTCCACCAGCGAGTACTGGGTACCTGCCGTGCTGGTCAGCTCTTCGCTGAGCAGCGCCGAGCGCTGGGCCTGGCCGGAGGTCTGGTCGGCCAGGTCGGCGATGGTGCTGATGTTGCGGCTGATCTCCTCGGCCACCGCGGACTGCTCCTCGGTGGCGGCGGCGATCTGGGTGGCCATGTCGGTGATATTGGCCACCGCCTCGCTGATACCCACCAGCGCCTGGTCGGCCTCCATCACCCGCTCGACGCCTTCCTGGGCCTGGCGATGACCGGTTTCCATGGTCTGCACCGCGTTGTTGGCGGTCTGTTGCAGCTTGGCGATCAGGGTGTGGATCTGCCCGGTGGATTCGGCGGTGCGCTGGGCCAACTGGCGAACCTCGTCGGCCACCACGGCAAAGCCGCGGCCCATCTCGCCGGCACGTGCCGCTTCGATGGCAGCGTTGAGCGCCAGCAGGTTGGTCTGGTCGGCAATGCCCTTGATCACATCGACCACGCCGCCGATCTCGTCGCTGTCCTTGGCCAGCTGGGTAACGGTCAGCCCGGTCTCGCCCACGGCGGCGGACAACCGCTCGATGGCGTCACGGGTCTCGCCGGCGATGTTGCGGCCCTGGCTGGTCAGGCGATTGGCTTCCTGGGTGGCGTCGGCGGTGCGCTGGACATGGTTGGCCACTTCCTGGGTGGTGGCGGCCATCTGGTTGACGGCGGCGGCGACCTGCTCGGTCTCCACCCGCTGGCGCTCCAGGCCCGAAGAGCTCTGGTGGGCCAAGGCGTCGGACTGGCGGGCCTGGTCGCTGAGCTGCTCGGCGCTGTCCTGCAGGCGGGTCAGGCAGGTCTTCATCCGTGCGTCCTGGCTGAGCATGGCCATTTCCAGGCGCGCCTGGACGCCGCGGCTGTCGGTGTACATCTGCGCGATCAGCGGGTCGGAGGTGGTCTGTTCGGCCAGGCGCAGCAGGCGCTTGAGGCCGCGCTGCTGCCAGCTCAGGCCGAGCAGGCCGAGCGGCACCGACAGGCCGGCGGCCAGGGCGAAGCCCCAGGAATGGCCGAGCCAGTTGCCGATCAGGAAGCCGATCTGGCTGACCAGGATGAACGGCAGCCAGTCCTGCAGCACCGGCAGCCACTTGTCGCGTTTCGGGATGGCCGAGCGGCCCTGGTTGATGCGCTGGTACAGCGCTTCGGCACGGCGGATCTGCTCGGCGGTGGGCTTGACCCGCACCGACTCGTAGCCGACCACCTGGTTGCTGTCGAAGATCGGCGTGACGTAGGCGTTGACCCAGTAATGGTCGCCCGACTTGCAGCGGTTCTTGACGATGCCCATCCACGGCAGGCCTTGCTTGAGGGTCTGCCACATGTGGGCGAACACGGCCGGTGGCACATCGGGGTGGCGCACCAGGTTGTGCGGCGCGCCCATCAGGTCCTCGCGGGAAAAACCGCTGATCTCGATGAAGGCATCGTTGCAGTAGGTGATCACGCCCTTGGCGTTGGTGGTGGAGATCAACCGCTGCTGGGCAGGGAAAGTCCGTTCTCTCTGGGTAATCGGCTGGTTGTTACGCATTGGCTGTTCAATCCGCAAGGCTTTCGACGGGTATCGGCAAGCCTCTGGTTTTATTGAATGAATATTTAACTGGCTTGATCTGGGGCAAGGTGCCATCAGTGCGGCTGAGCTAATGCAGCCCACCTGATCGCAGCCGTTGCCGCCAATATTGCAGTTTTCTTTATAAATGATGACGATCAGGTCTGATCATGACCGATTGTTCAATTCGGGGCCAGCATCGGGTAGCTGAAAGCGGCGAAGTGCGCCAGGTTGACGCAGGTGTGGCACAGCACCGCCGCCGCCAGCCCGCCATGGCGATAGGCCAGACCATACCCCACCCCGGCCAGGGTGGCCAGGTAGAACCATTGCCAGCCACCGGCCAGGTGGGCGAGGCCGAACAACAGCGCGGCCACCAGCAACGCCAGCCCTTCATGCCTGAACAGACGTTGCAGGCCGCCCTGGATATAGCCACGGAACAACAGTTCTTCGGTCAGGCTCACCAACAGCAGGTTGTTCAGCAGCCACAGCCAGGCCTGGTCGGGCCATTTCGGTGCCCAGGCGACCATGCCCAGTGCCCAGGCGCCGCCCAGGCAGGCGAGCAGGGTCAATGGCAGGGTCAGTGCCAGGCCGGGCAGCAGGCCGCGTGGGCGCAGCATCACCAGCCACGGGCAGGCCAGCAGCAACCACAGACCGATCAGAGGCTTGTCCAGGTTGAGGTACAGGGAGAAGGGCACGGCGCCGTCGCTGAGCACGGCCTTGTCGATCACTTTGGCGCTGTGGAAGCCGGGCAGCCAGTGCAGGGCCAGGGCGAGGGCGAGCAGGATGAACAGCAAGTGGCCGAGGCTTTGTTGCCAGCGTACCGGACGGCGGGCGAGCAGTGCGCTGCACAGCAGGGCGAGCAAGGCGGGCAGGGCGGCGAGGCCGAGGCTGCCGTAGGTCAGGGCGATTGCATAGCCGAGGGCGAGCAGGAGCAGGGCGATCCAGTGGGGAAGAGGCATGACATTTCCTTAGTGCCGGTGAATCCGAGGAGGGTAGGACTTACCCCATGGCCTTCAGGACACTTGGATGTTTACGCGCTTGGGCGGGTAATGCCGGGACCGCTTTGCGGTCCTTTCGCGGCACAAGGCCGCTCCTACAAGAGATCGCGTTCCCCTGTAGGAGCGGCCTTGTGCCGCGAAAGGGCTGCGAAGCCAACTATCGCCTGCTTTGCTCCGCGATCAATTGCCGCAGCACATAATGCAGGATCCCCCCTGACTTGAAGTACTCCACCTCATTGAGGGTATCGATCCGGCACAGCACTTCGATCTGCTCCTGGCGCCCGTCCTCGCGGGTGATGCGCACCTTCAGGCTCATGCCCGGGCGGATCTGCGCCCCGCCAAGGCCCAGCACATCGATGCGTTCCTTGCCGGTCAGCCCCAGGCGCTTGCGGTCGTCGCCGGCCTTGAACTGCAGCGGCAGCACGCCCATGCCCACCAGGTTTGAGCGGTGGATGCGCTCGAAACTCTCCGCCAGCACCGCCTTGACCCCCAGCAGGTTGGTGCCCTTGGCCGCCCAGTCGCGGCTGGAGCCGGTGCCGTATTCCTGCCCGGCGATCACCACCAGTGGCGTGCCGTCCTGCTGGTAGCGCATGGCGGCATCGTAGATCGACAGTTTTTCGCCCGTGGGTACGTACAGGGTGTTGCCGCCTTCCTCGCCACCGAGCATCTCGTTGCGGATGCGAATGTTGGCGAAGGTGCCGCGCATCATCACCTCATGGTTGCCGCGCCGTGAACCGTAGGAGTTGAAGTCCCGTGGTTCCACGCCCTTGCCGCGCAGGTAGCGGCCGGCCGGGCTGTCGGCCTTGATGTTGCCGGCCGGGGAGATATGGTCGGTGGTCACCGAGTCGCCGAGCAGGGCGAGGATGCGCGCGCCGTGGATATCGCCGATTTCCGGCAGTGGACCACCGATGTCGTCGAAGAACGGCGGGTGCTGGATATAGGTGGAGTCGTCCTGCCAGACATAGGTGGCCGCCTGGGGCACCTCGATGGCCTGCCACTGGGCGTCGCCGGCGAACACTTCGGCGTACTCCTTGTGGAACATGCCCGTGTCGACCTTGCGCACGGCCTCGGCGATTTCCTGCTGGCTTGGCCAGATATCGCGCAGGTACACGGGCTTGCCGTCCTTGCCGGTACCCAGGGCGTCCTTGGTCAGGTCCAGCCGCACGCTGCCGGCCAGGGCATAGGCCACTACCAGCGGCGGCGAGGCCAGCCAGTTGGTCTTGACCAGCGGGTGCACCCGGCCTTCGAAGTTGCGGTTGCCCGACAGCACCGAAGCGACGGTGAGGTCGGCGCTGCCGATGGCTTTCTCGATCGCCTCGTCCAGGGGGCCGGAGTTGCCGATGCAGGTGGTGCAGCCATAGCCAACCAGGTCGAAGCCAAGCTGGTCGAGGTAAGGTGTCAGGCCCGCGGCCTTGTAGTAGTCGGTGACCACCTTGGAACCTGGCGCCAGTGAGCTCTTGACCCAGGGTTTGCGGGTCAGGCCCTTCTCCACGGCTTTTTTCGCCACCAACCCGGCCGCCATCATCACGCTGGGGTTCGAGGTATTGGTGCAGGAGGTGATGGCGGCGATCACCACGGCGCCGTCGCGCAGGGTGTGAGTCTGGTTTTCGTGGGTGTAGTCGATCTCGCCGGCCTGGTCGGCATTGCCCACCGCCACACCGCCGCCTCCCTCGCTTTCCAGGCGGCCGACCTCCTTGGCCAGTGGTTTGGGCTGCAGCTCGATGAAGTGGTCGAAGGCCTGGGCGACCTGGCCCAGGGCGACCCGGTCCTGCGGGCGCTTGGGCCCGGCGAGGCTGGCTTCGACGTCGTTCATGTCCAGCGCCAGGGTATCGCTGAACAGCGGCTCCTGGCCCGGCAGGCGCCACAGGCCCTGGGCCTTGCTGTAGGCCTCGACCAGTTGCACGGCCTCCTCGGGGCGACCGGACAGGCGCAGGTAGTCCAGGGTTACCTGGTCCACCGGGAAGAAGCCGCAGGTGGCGCCGTACTCGGGAGCCATGTTGGCGATGGTGGCGCGGTCGGCCAGCGGCAGGTCGGCCAGGCCGTCACCATAGAACTCGACGAACTTGCCCACCACGCCCTTCTTGCGCAGCATCTGCGTCACCGTCAGCACCAGGTCGGTGGCGGTGATGCCCTCGCGCAGCTTGCCGGTGAGCTTGAAGCCGATCACCTCGGGGATCAGCATCGACACCGGCTGGCCGAGCATTGCCGCCTCGGCTTCGATGCCGCCCACGCCCCAGCCGAGCACGCCCAGGCCGTTGATCATGGTGGTGTGCGAGTCGGTGCCGACCAGGGTGTCGGGGAAGGCATAGGTGCGGCCGTCCGCTTCGCGGGTCCACACGGTGCGGCCCAGGTACTCGAGGTTGACCTGGTGGCAGATGCCGGTGCCCGGCGGTACCACGCGGAAGTTGTCGAAGGCGCTCTGGCCCCAGCGCAGGAAGGCGTAGCGCTCGCCGTTGCGTTGCATCTCGATGTCGACGTTCTGGGCGAAGGCATTGGGGCTGGCGTAGCGGTCGACCATTACCGAGTGGTCGATCACCAGGTCCACCGGCGACAACGGGTTGATCCGCTGCGGGTCGCCGCCGGCCTTGGCCATCGCAGCGCGCATGGCGGCCAGGTCGACCACCGCCGGTACGCCGGTGAAGTCCTGCATCAGCACCCGCGCCGGGCGGTACTGGATCTCGCGATCGGAGCGACGCTCCTGCAGCCACTGGGCCAGGGCGCGCAGGTCGTCGCCGGTGACGGTCTTGCCGTCTTCCCAGCGCAGCAGGTTTTCCAGCAGCACCTTCAGCGACATGGGCAGGCGTTGCAGGTCGCCGAGCTGGCGCGCGGCGTCGGGCAGGCTGAAATAGTGGTAGGCGCGGTCGGCCACCTGGAGGGTCTTGAGGGTTTTCAGGCTATCGAGCGAGGGCATTTACAACTCCTTGTGCTCCGGTGCCCGGCGACTGCGGGTCGCTCGCCGGTGTCACCGCTCTGGACCGGTCCGCACGGCACGGACCTGGCTGAACAGTCAGGTTAGACCGGTTTGTCCGCCCTGACCCTTTTCTGGACCGATGGGGCGTGTCGTCGGTTCCGATCTTCCTTTATCATTCGCCGCCCTGGCGCCGTCTGCGCCAGTGATGTGGAGTGAGAAATGAATACCCTGTTCATGCATTGCCGGCCCGGCTTCGAGGGCGAGGTCTGCGCCGAAATCAGCGAACACGCCGCCCACCTGGGCGTGGCCGGCTATGCCAAGGGCAAGCCGCAGAGTGCCTGTGCCGAGTTCGTCTGCAGCGAGGCGGACGGTGCCCAACGCATGATGCAGACGCTGCGCTTTTCGCAGCTGATCTTCCCGCGCCAGTGGGCCCGCGGCGCCTACGTCGAGCTGCCGGAGACCGACCGCATCAGCGTGCTGCTCGAGCACCTTGCCGCGCTGCCGGTGTGCGGCAGCCTTTGGCTGGAAGTGCTCGACAGCAACGACGGCAAGGAACTGTCGACCTTCTGCCGCAAGTTCGAAGTACCGCTGCGCAAGGCCCTGGAAAAGGCCGGACGGCTGGTGGACGACGCCCGGCGGCCGCGCCTGCTGCTGACCTTCATCAGTGGCCGGCGGGTGTTCCTGGGGCTGGCCGAGGCCGACAACTCGGCGCTGTGGCCGATGGGCATCCCGCGCCTGAAGTTCCCCCGCGAAGCCCCCAGCCGCTCGACCCTCAAGCTCGAGGAGGCGTGGCACCAGTTCATTCCCCGCGAGCAGTGGGACCAGCGCCTGAACGACGACATGACCGGCGTCGACCTGGGCGCCGCCCCCGGCGGCTGGACCTACCAGCTGGTCAAGCGCGGCATGCTGGTGACCGCCATCGACAACGGGCCGATGGCCGAAAGCCTGATGGACACTGGCCTGGTCACCCACCTGATGGCTGACGGCTTCACCTGGAAACCCCGCCAGACCGTGGACTGGATGGTCTGCGACATCGTCGAGAAGCCGGCGCGCACCGCCTCGCTGATCGAGACCTGGCTGGGCGAAGGACTGTGCCGCGAGGCAGTGGTCAACCTGAAGCTGCCGATGAAGCAGCGCCATGCCGAGGTGCGCAAGCTGCTCGAGCGCATCGAGGCCGGGTTCAAGGCGCGCAAGGTGAAGGTGTCGATCGCCTGCAAGCAGCTGTATCACGACCGCGAGGAAGTGACCTGCCACCTGCGCCGGTTGGACCTGAAACCGCGTTAAACGGGTTTGCCCGGCCACTGTAGGAGCGGCCTTGTGCCGCGAAAGGGCCGCAAAGCGGCCCCAGGATTTCAGCGTGAAAGCAGAAATTGCCGGGGCTGCTCTGCAGCCCTTTCGCGGCACAAGGCCGCTCCTACAGGGGGCTTCGGTTCTCAGCCCCTTGGAGCACCTCGACCGATGCGCCACAATGACGATCATTTTGCGGAGCCCTACATGACCGATTTCACCCACGACGCGATCCTCGACGCCACCGGCCTGAACTGCCCGGAGCCGGTGATGATGCTGCACAAGCACGTGCGCGAGCTGGCCGGCGGCGGCGTGCTCAAGGTGATCGCCACCGACCCGTCGACCCGTCGCGACATTCCCAAGTTCTGCATCTTCCTCGGCCACGAGTTGCTCGGCCAGCAGGAAGAGGCCGGCACCTACCTGTACTGGATCCGCAAGAAGGCCGACTGAGCCGGCTGCGATCGCGCTACACTGCGCTCCCCTGACAGGAGAGCACCATGCTGATAGTTGCCGACGAGAATATCCCGCTGCTCGATGCCTTCTTCGCCGGTTTCGGCGAGATCCGCCGCTACCCCGGCCGGGCCATCGACGCCGCCTGCGTCAAGGACGCCGACGTGCTGCTGGTGCGCTCGGTGACCCGCGTCGACCGGCAACTGCTCGAAGGCAGCCGGGTGCGCTTTGTCGGCACCTGCACCATCGGCACCGATCACCTCGACCTCGACTATTTCGCCCAGGCCGGTATCCACTGGAGCAGCGCGCCGGGCTGCAACGCCCGTGGCGTGGTGGACTACGTGCTGGGCAGCCTGCTGACCCTGGCCGAACTCGACGGCGTTGACCTGGCCAAGCGCGTCTATGGCGTGGTCGGCGCCGGCGAGGTCGGCGGGCGCCTGGTGCGGGTGCTGCATGGCCTGGGCTGGAAGGTGCTGGTGTGCGACCCGGTGCGCCAGGCCAGCGAGGGCGGCGACTTTGTCGACCTTCAGACGATCCTCGAGCAGTGCGACGTGATCAGCCTGCACACGCCGCTGCAACGCGGCGGCGATCACCCGACCTGGCACCTGCTCGACCAGCCGCGCCTGGCCCGCTTGCGTGCCGGCGCCTGGCTGATCAACGCCAGCCGCGGCCCGGTGGTGGACAACGCGGCCCTGCGCGAACTGCTGCTGGATCGCGAGGATCTGCACGCGGTGCTTGATGTGTGGGAGGGCGAGCCGCAGGTGGACCTGCAACTGGCCGACCTGTGCACCCTGGCCACGCCGCATATCGCCGGCTACAGCCTGGACGGCAAGCAGCGGGGCACGGCGCAGATCTACCAGGCCTTCTGCCGCTGGCGCGGGGAGCCCGAGCAGGTGCGCCTGGCCGACCTGTTGCCGGCGCCGGGTCTGGCGCAGATCGAGTTTGACCCGAGCGCGGATCCGGCGTGGGCATTGGCCACCCTGTGCCGGGCGGTCTACGACCCACGTCGCGACGATGCGGATTTTCGTCGCAGCCTGAGCGAAGAGCCGGCCGAACAGCGTGCAGCGTTCGACCTGCTGCGCAAGCACTACCCGGTAAGGCGCGAGATCGAGGGGCTGGCGGTACGTGTCCGTGGAGAGGCGCCGCAGCTGGTGCAACTGGTCAGCGCACTGGGGGCGGTGCTGGCCTGACGGCCAGCCAATAAAAACCCGGCGCAAGCGCCGGGTTGCACGCAATTCGGGGGTCAGGCCTTGCCGACTTTCTTGACCCGGCTGTCTTCCAGGTCCTTGCAGGCCTTCTGGATCATCTGCTCGGTGATCGGGACCTCGCGGCCCTGGGCATCGATGATCGAGCCGCAGACCTGAGGTTGCGGACGGTTCTGGTTCTTGGGCGTATCGGTGTGCTGCAAGCTCATATCCTGTCTCCTCTTTCAGGTTCAAGCTCAAGGTAGTGCTTCGCCGTGACTGGTCTGTGACAGTTTCTTCGGCGTCATGCCGGAACAGTCCAACAGAAAGCGCGACAAAGCTCCAGACACAGGTTAGAACGAATGAGCATAGTCACTGTTGTTCTGTTCGATCATGGGACGGCGACGGATTCCCAGGCGTTGCATGGGGCCGACGAGTGGTAGTCTTGGTCTAATCCGTGCAAAGAACGACTTTCGCCATGCCCGAGCCAATCTCTCCCCGCCAGCGCCGCGCCCTGCACCTGGGCTGGCATTTCGTGCGCCCCTATCGCCGCCAGGCGCTACTGGCCTTGCTGGCGCTGGTGGTCACCGCCGCCATCACCCTGTCCATGGGGCAGGGCATCCGCCTGTTGGTCGACCAGGGGTTCATGACCGGTTCGGCGCACCAGCTCAACCAGACCATCGGCCTGTTCCTGCTGCTGGTGGTGGCGCTGGCGGTGGGGACCTTTGCCCGTTTCTACCTGGTGTCGTGGATCGGCGAGCGCTGCGTGGCCGATATCCGCCGGGCGGTATTCGACCACCTGATCGGCCTGCACCCGGGATTTTTCGAGGACAACCGCAGCTCGGAAATCCAGTCGCGGCTGACCGCCGACACCACCTTGCTGCAGTCGGTGATCGGTTCGTCGCTGTCGATGTTCCTGCGCAACGCGCTGATGGTGCTGGGCGGGGTGATCCTGCTGTTCGTCACCAACCCCAAGCTGACCAGCATCGTGGTGCTGGCCTTGCCCCTGGTGCTGGCGCCGATCCTGCTGTTCGGGCGGCGCGTGCGCAGCCTGTCGCGGCAGAGCCAGGACCGGGTGGCCGACGTGGGCAGCTATGTCGCCGAGACCCTCGGTCAGATCAAGACGGTGCAGGCCTACAACCATCAAGGGCATGACCAGGCGCGCTTCGCCGAGACCGTGGAGGCGGCGTTCGGCGTGGCGCGCCGGCGCATCGCCCAGCGTGCCTGGCTGATCACCCTGGTGATCGTGCTGGTGCTCGGGGCGGTAGGGGTGATGCTCTGGGTCGGCGGCATGGACGTGATCGCCGGACGCATCTCCGGCGGCGAGCTGGCCGCCTTCGTGTTCTACAGCCTGATCGTCGGCAGCGCCTTCGGCACCCTGAGCGAGGTGATCGGCGAACTGCAGCGTGCCGCCGGTGCCGCCGAGCGCATCGCCGAGCTGCTGGCGGCGCAGACGGCTATCCTGGCGCCGGCACGACCGCAGGGGCTGGCGCAGGGCCGTGCCACGGGTGACATCCAGCTGTGCGACGTGCGCTTCGCCTACCCGTCACGCCCCACTGCCGCTGCCATCGATGGCCTGAGCCTGCACATCCGCCCGGGCGAGACCGTGGCCCTGGTCGGGCCGTCGGGGGCCGGCAAGTCGACCCTGTTCGACCTGCTGCTGCGCTTCTACGACCCGCAGGGCGGCGCGATTCTGCTCGACGGCCAACCGATCACCGGGCTGGAGCCGGCCGAGCTGCGTCGCCAGTTCGCCCTGGTGGCCCAGCAGCCGGCGCTGTTCCGTGGCACGGTCGAGGCCAACATCCGCTACGGTCGGCCCGAGGCCAGTCTGGCCGAGGTCGAGGCGGCGGCGCGCGGCGCCCATGCCCATGAGTTCATCGCCCAGTTGCCCCAGGGCTACCAGACGCTCCTGGGTGAAGGCGGCGTGGGTTTGTCCGGCGGCCAGCGCCAGCGCCTGGCGATCGCCCGGGCGTTGCTGGTGGATGCGCCGATCCTGCTGCTGGACGAGGCCACCAGCGCCCTGGACGCGCAGAGCGAGCACCTGATCCAGCAGGCGTTGCCGCAGTTGATGGCCGGGCGCACCACGCTGGTCATCGCCCACCGCCTGGCGACGGTGCAGCATGCCGACCGCATCGCGGTGATCGACAAAGGCCGACTGGCGGCAGTCGGCAGCCATCGACAATTGATCGAGCAAAGCCCACTCTACGCACGCCTGGCCGCGCTGCAATTCAACCCGGCCTGAGCGGCTTGGTTGTCGCTGTTTTGTAACAATTCTGTAGCAATTGCCTGAGACTATCTGCCTCGGCGGTTGCGCAGGTGCTCGCCCTGGCTGCCATCGCCCGATGGCGGCTTTTTTGGGGCCAGCGAACGAGGACAAGGATGCCTCCGTCGGCGGTGCCGTCGCGCGCCGTTTTCCCTCTTCCTTGTTCCGAGATCCGCAATCTTGCGTAAATCCCTCAGAGTGCAAATTCTCTCCCTGCTCGGTGGCAGCCTGGTGGCGATCCTGCTGATCGCCCTGGTGTGTTTCCAGTTCCTGTCGTCCAGCGTGCGCGGCTATGCCGAGCTGGTGGACGGGCCGTTGCGTGCCTCGCAACTGATCGACGAAGCCAACCTGCAGTTCAAGATCCAGGTGCAGGAGTGGAAGAACGTGCTGCTGCGCGGTCGCCAGCCGGCGGAGCTGGACAAGTACTGGCAGCAGTTCCAGAGCCGCGAGCAGCAGGTGCAGCAGTTGCTGGGGCAATTGATCGACAGCAGTGAGCCGGCGCTCAAGGCGCGCCTGGAGCAGCTCAAGGCCAGCCACCGGCAGCTGGGCTCGGCCTATGAGCAGGGACGCCAGGCGTTCCTGGCCGCCGGCGGCGACCCGGTGGCGGGCGACCTGGCGGTCAAGGGCGTGGACCGGGCCACCAGCGACCAGATGAGCGCGCTGGTGGAGCAGTTGCGCGCCGACGCCCACGGGCGTGCCGGCGCCATCAGCGCCAGCGCCGAGCGCACGGTGTGGCTGGGCGTGCTGGTGATGCTGGGCTCGGCCGTGCTGGTCGGGCTGTTCAGCCTGTGGCTGGTCAATCGCAGCCTGGTCGAGCCGATTCGCCAGCTGATCGACTATGTCGCCCAGCTCAGCCAGGGGCGTTTCGCCGCCCGCGTCGACAGCCGCCGCGAGGATGAACTGGGGCGCCTGGCGCTGGCCGCCAACACCCTGCGCGACTTCCTCGCTGACACCGTCGGCCGCCTCAAGGACAACGCCGAGGAGCTGGAAAGTGCCAGCGGCCGGCTGCGCAGCATCGCCGGCGACATGGCCCATGGCACCCACGACCAGTTCCAGCGCACCGACCAGGTCGCCACGGCCATGCACGAGATGTCGGCCACCGCCCAGGAAGTGGCGCGCCACGCCGCCGACGCCGCCCGCGCCGCGGACGAGGCCGACCACAGCGCCCAGGCCGGCGAGCAGGTCATGCAGCGGACCATCGATACCATTGCCGTGGTCAACCGCGAGATCGCCGGTACCGCGACGGTGATCCGTCACCTGGAACACGACAGCACGCGGATCGGCAAGGTGCTCGAAGTGATTCGCGGCATCGCCGAGCAGACCAACCTGCTGGCGCTCAACGCCGCCATCGAGGCCGCCCGTGCCGGCGAGGCCGGGCGTGGTTTTGCGGTGGTGGCCGACGAGGTGCGCAGCCTGGCCCAGCGCACCGCGGCGTCGATCGCCGAGATCCACCAGATCATCGAGGCGGTGCAATCGGGCGCGGTGGAGGCGGTCAAGGCCATCGAGAGCGGCCAGCAGCGCAGCGAGGAGGGCGCCGAGCAGGTGCAGCAGGCCGGGCAGATGCTGCAGCGCATCACCACGGCGGTTGAAGCGATCCGCGACATGAACCGGCAGATCGCCACCGCCGCAGAGGAACAGACCAGCGTCGCCGAGGACATCTCGCGCAACCTGGTCGAGATCACCCGCATCGCCACCGCCAACCAGGAGGCCGTGCAGCACACCGAGCAAGCCGGGCAGCGCCTGCATGGGTTGTCGGGCCAGTTGGGCGAAGTCACTTCCCGCCTCACTGCCTGACAAGCCTGCACGATCCCTGTGTAGGAGCGGCCTTGTGCCGCGAACGGGCCGCAAAGCGGCCCCGGCTATTTTCGCCATGGCGCTGATATCCTGGGGCTGCTGCGCAACCCTTTCGCGGCACGAGGCCGCTCCTACAGGCGTTCGGGGGAAAACCGCCATTCCTCAGGCAAAGTACCCATCCATTTGGCGGATTGCCGCCAACCCGCCCCTGCCAAGCCCACTGCGCCATTGGCCCAGGCCAACCTGGCACACTCCCTGCTTTACGGCGCTCCGGGCCACGGCCCGAGGCGATCGTGCCCCGATTTCGCAAGACTCCTGCTGACCAGAACAACAACATCCGGGCGTGCACGCCGGGGGCAACGACTGCCAGTCCTTCACTTCAATTGGATTGAGCTAATGAAAAAAATCCTGCTGACGCTCCTGTGCCTGAGCGTCATCGGCTGCTCCAAGCCCGCGGAGCCACAGAAGTCCGTCGATGTCCTGCTGATCGGCGGCGGCATCATGAGTGCGAGCCTGGGGACCTACCTCACCGAGCTGGAACCGAACTGGAAGGTCGACGTCTACGAGCGCATGGACCAGGTCGCCGAGGAAAGTTCCAACGCCTGGAACAACGCCGGCACCGGCCACTCGGCGTTCTGCGAGCTGAACTACACCAGCGTCGGCAAGGACGGCAGCATCGACATCAGCAAGGCGGTCAACGTCAACGAGCAGTTCGAGGTGTCCAAGCAGTTCTGGGCCTACCAGGTCGAGCAGGGCGTGCTGAGCAACCCGCGTTCGTTCATCAACAATGTGCCGCACATGAGCTTCGTCTGGGGTGACGACAACGTCGCCTTCCTGCACAAGCGCGTCGAGGCCCTGCAACACAGCTCGCTGTTCCGTGGCATGGAGATCACCGAGGACCACGAGCAGATCCGCAAGTGGGTGCCGCTGGTAATGGAAGGCCGTGATCCCGGGCAGAAAGTGGCCGCGACCCGCATGGCCATCGGCACCGACGTGAACTTCGGCGAGATCACCCGCCAGCTGTTCGCCTCCATGACCCGCAATCCCAATGTGCAGCTGCACCTGAGCCATGAAGTGCGCGACATCGTGCGCAACGACGATGGCAGCTGGAATGTGGTAGTGGCCGACCTGGCCAACGGCGGCAAGGCGTCTTCGGTCAAGGCCAGGTTCGTCTTCATCGGTGCCGGTGGCGGCGCGCTAAAGCGGCTGCAGAAGTCCGGTATTGCGGAAGCTGAAGGCTATGCAGGCTTCCCGGTCGGTGGCCAGTTCCTGATGACCGACAACGCTGACCTGGTTGCCCGCCACAAGGCCAAGCTGTACGGCAAGGCCTCGGTCGGCGCGCCGCCGATGTCGGTGCCGCACCTGGACACCCGGGTGATCGATGGCAAGGAAGTGCTGCTGTTCGGTCCGTTCGCGACCTTCTCCACCAAGTACCTCAAGCACGGCTCGCTGCTGGACATGTTCAGCTCGCTGACCACCCACAACATCAGCCCGATGATGCATGCCGGCATCGACAACATTGACCTGAGCACCTACCTGATGGGTCAGCTGATGCTCAGTTTCGATGACCGCATGGCGGCCCTGCGCGAGTACTTCCCCAACGCCAAGAACGAAGACTGGAAACTGCTCCAGGCCGGCCAGCGCGTGCAGGTGATCAAGAAGGATCCCGAGCACGGTGGCGTGCTGCAGTTCGGTACCGAAGTGGTGGCCGCCGAGGACGGCAGCATTGCCGCGCTGCTAGGCGCTTCGCCCGGCGCCTCGACCGCCGCGCCGATCATGCTGAGCGTGCTGGAGAAGACCTTCAAGGATCGGATCAAGAGTGCCGAGTGGCAAGCCAAGCTCAAGGAGATCGTGCCGACCTACGGCCAGAAGCTGAACAACGACCTCGAGCTGACCAACAAGACCCGTGAGTGGAGCAGTGCGCGCCTGCAACTGCTGTACGTGCCGGTGTTGCCGGAGTAACCGTGTGAGCTGAGCGTGGGAGCGGCGGTGCGCCGCTCCCACAGGTACTACGCCAACCTGTAGGAGCGGCCTTGTGTCGCGAAAGGGCCGCAAAGCGGCCCCGGCGATCTTTGCAACAACGCTGAAATCCTGGGGCTGCTGCGCAGCCCTTTCGCGACACAAGGCCGCTCCTACAAGGTTCAGTGTTGCCCTCACCAGGCCTTTTCGCAGGCAACAAAAAACCCGCTCGAAGCGGGTTTTTTGCGGGATATGGTCGGAGAGACAGGATTCGAACCTGCGGCCTTCTCGTCCCGAACGAGACGCGCTACCTGGCTGCGCTACACTCCGATGTCCAAAATGCTACTGCATCGCTTTTTTCAACGCAACCCCTTGTTGCAAAAAGGAGTTGCGCTAAAAAGCGGGACTGGATCACAGCTCCTTGACGGTGCGGATCTGGTCCTTGTTGATGCGCGTGCGCTTGCCGTCGAGCTGCTCGAATTCGTAGAAACCGGAATCGTCGTCATAGGATGGGGTGTCCACCGCCTGGATCTCGCGGCCGTCGTTCAGGGTGATGACGGTTGGCGAGGCGCAGCCGGCGAGGGCGCCCAGGCCCAGGGCAAGCAGGAAGGCGGGAAGGGTCCGTTGGATCATCGTGTTTCTCCAGTGCGATGGTGCTAGATGTCATTAAGACGCAGGGCGTCCACGCAAGTTCCTTGCACAGTGCAGCATAGCGCCATCGCGGCGGCATTGACCAAGAACAACGCCGCGGGCGGCCTGTGATATAACAGCGCACATTCCCAGTTACCCTGCGACGGACTCCCATGAAAGCCAAGGCAGATACCCCTTTCGTTGCGCTGAACATCGCCGTGCTGACGGTCAGCGACACCCGCACCTTTGACACCGACACCTCCGGCCAGCTGTTCGTCGATCGCCTGAGCGCCGCCGGCCACCGCTTGGCCGAGCGGGTGCTGCTCAAGGACGACCTGTACAAGATCCGCGCCCAGGTCGCGACCTGGATCGCCGACGACCAGGTGCAGGTGGTGCTGATCACCGGCGGCACCGGTTTCACCGGCCGCGACAGTACCCCGGAAGCCGTGGCGTGCCTGCTGGACAAGCAGGTCGAGGGCTTCGGCGAGCTGTTCCGGCAGATCTCGGTGGCCGATATCGGCACCTCCACCGTGCAGTCCCGCGCCCTGGCCGGGCTTGCCAACGGCACCCTGGTCTGCTGCCTGCCGGGCTCGACCAACGCCGTGCGCACCGGTTGGGACGGCATCCTTGCCGAGCAGCTGGACGCCCGTCATCGGCCGTGCAATTTCGTGCCGCACCTGAAGCAGGCGGCGGCCTGTGACAGCCGTGGCTGAGGTGGCCCGGCCCTTGATGCCGGTGGAAGAGGCCCTGGAGCGCCTGCTGGCGCTGGCCGACACGGCGCCCATCGCCGAGACCGAACAGGTACCGCTGGCCGAGGCCGAAGGGCGGGTCCTGGCCCATGAGCTGGTGGCTGGCCTCGACCTGCCGCCGTGGCCCAACAGCGCCATGGACGGCTACGCGCTGCGCCTGGCCGACTGTCAGGGCGAACCGCTGCGGGTGACCCAGCGCATCTTCGCCGGGCATGCACCACAGCCCCTGGAACCTGGCACCTGCGCACGGATCTTCACCGGCGCGCCGCTGCCGGAAGGTGCCGATTGCGTCGAGATGCAGGAAAACACCGAGGTGCTCGAGGATGGTCGGGTGCGTTTCCTCGAACCGCTGGCGCTGGCGCAGAACGTTCGCCCCAAGGGCCAGGAAACCCGTGTCGGCGAACAGGTGATGAGCGCCGGCACGCGGCTGGGCCCGATCCAGCTCGGGCTGGCCGCGACCCTGGGTTTCGGCACGCTCGAAGTGCGGCGTCGGCCCCGGGTGGCGGTGCTGTCGACCGGCGACGAACTGGTCGAGCCGGGCCTGGCCCTGGGCCCCGGGCAGATCTACAACAGCAACCGACGCCTGCTGGTCAGCTGGCTGCAACGCCTGGGCTGCACGGTGGTCGACGCCGGCATCCTCCCGGACGATCTCGAGCGCACCCGCCAGTGCCTGGGCGGGCTGGGCGATGTCGACCTGATCCTGTCCACCGGAGGCGTGTCGGTGGGCGAGGCCGATTTCCTCGGCCTGGCCCTGCGAGAGGCGGGCGAGCTGGCGCTGTGGAAGCTGGCGATCAAGCCGGGCAAGCCGCTGACCTTCGGCCATTACCAGGGGGTGCCGGTGATCGGCCTGCCGGGCAATCCGGCCTCGACCCTGGTCACCTTCGGCCTGCTGACCCGGCCCTACCTGCTGCGTCGAATGGGCGTGGCCCATGTCGCGCCGCTGCGCTTCAGCGTGCCGGCGGGTTTCGACTGGCCCAAGGCCGGAACGCGCCGCGAGTACCTGCGGGCACGCATCGAGGACGGTCGCGTGCGCATCTACAAGAACCAGAGCTCCGGCGTGCTGCGCAGCGCGGCATGGGCCGATGGCGTGGTGGAAGTGCTCGAAGGCACGACGCCGCAACAGGGCGATGCGGTGACGTTCATTCCGTTCAGCGAGCTACTTGGCTAGCACGCCGCCGGCGGCTGCGGCGCCGGCCGGCGCCAGCTGGGTCAGGCGCATGTGCACGTTCTCCAGCTGCTGGGCGGCGACGCTCCAGTCATGACGCTGGCGGGCGAACTGGCGCCCGGCCTCGCTGAGCTGGCACATGCGCCATGGTTGGTTGAGCAACTGGGTGACCAGCAGCGCCAGCTGGCCGCTGTCGTCGCTGCCCAGGTAGTGCTCGCCGTTGTTCATGGCCAGGCCCGAGGCGCCCTTGCTGGTGGTGATCACCGGCAACCCGGCGGCCATGGCTTCGAGGATCTTCACCTTGGAGCCGCCGGCGTGGCGCAGCGGCGCGAAGAACAGTGCCGAGCGCCGTTGCAGCTCGCGCAGATCGGGGCGATAGCCCACCCACTCGATACGCGGGTCGTTCCAGTGCAGCTTCCAGCTGGCCGGCAGGGCGTGGCCGGCAATGGCCAGGCGCACCGCCGGATTGCTCATCCACACCTGAGGCAGGATCTCTTCCAGCGCCCATTCGATGGCCTCCAGGTTGGCGCCGTACTCGAAATTGCCGACGAACAGCAGACGCTGGCTGTGCGGCGTGGGGCGAACCTCCTGGTAGTGGTCGCAGTCCACGCCATTGACCACCACGTTCACTGGGCGCCCGCTGATCTGGCCGATAAGCTCGGCATCATGGGCGCTGACCGCCACCACCTCGGTGGGCTGGCGCAGCACTCGCTGCTCCCAGCGCCGGTAGCGCCAGCGGTCGAAGGCGTTCAGCGGCCGTAGCCACAGGGGCAAGCGGTCGTGGCAGGCGGCGCCCATCACCGATTCCAGGTAGTGCTCGCTGAGCATGTAGGGCAGGCCACGGGCCTGCAAGGCCTTCTCGAACGGCTGGAAACTGTAGCTGTGCTCGATCTGGATCACGTCCCAGGGTTCGTCCAGCAACTGCTCGAAGCGGTGCCTCAGGCAGGGCGCCAGGCCATTGATGATGGCCCGCATGGGGTAGTCGATGATGGGCGAGGCCAGCAGGTTCAGCGGGCTGTGCAGCGCGCGCCGGGGCAGCACCACCAGGCGCTCCACCAGCGGCTCCAGGGCCTCGCGCGCCGCGTCGCTCAAGGGTACCTTGGACTGCACCAGCAAGGTGATCCGGTGGCCATGCTGCGCCAGGGCGCGCAGCAGGTGGTATTGCCGGGTCTTGCTGCCGCTGGTGGTGGGCCAGGGCAGGTAGGGCAGGGTCCAGAGTATGCGCATGAGCCCGAATCCTCGCGGTTGGCCGGGTGTCGGCCCTGGATGGCAAAACGCGCCCTCTGGCAGTCAAGCAGGTGCTGCTGCTGCCGGGGCGCGTCCATAGATATCAGTAAAGCGTACGATGTCGTCTTCGCCCAGGTATTCGCCGCTCTGCACCTCGATCATCACCAGGTCGATGACGCCGGGGTTGGTCAGGCGGTGGCTGCGTCCGGGCTTGATGAAGGTCGACTCGTTGGTGTCGAGCAGAAACTCCTCTTCACCGTTGGTCACGCAGGCCATGCCGCTGACCACGATCCAGTGCTCGCTGCGGTGATGGTGCATCTGCAGCGACAGCGATTCGCCGGGGCGGACCATGATGCGCTTGATCTTGAACCGTGGCCCTTCCTCGAGCACGGTGTACAGGCCCCAGGGGCGGGTCACGGTGCGGTGCAGGCGGTAGGCGTCGTGGCCCTGGCGCTTGAGTTGCTGGGCGATCACCTTGACCTCCTGGCTGCGCGCGGCATCGGCGATCAGCAGGGCGTCGGGGGTGTCGATGACGATCAGGTTGTCCAGGCCCACCGCGCCCACCAGCCGACGCGGCGAGTCGATGTAGCAGTTGCTCACGTCATGCAGCACGGTTTCGCCGTTGCAATGATTGCCCTGGCTGTCGGCCGGGCGCAGCTCGCGCACCGCTTCCCAACTGCCGATATCACTCCAGCCGATGGCGCAGGGCACCACGGCCACCTGGGTGGAGGGCTCCATGAGTGCGTAGTCGATGGAGATGTCGGGGGCCTGCGCGAAACTGTCGGCGTCGAGTTCCACCTGCTGGCCGCACGTCCCCTCCTTGAACAGGCTCTGCGCCAGGCAGTGGGTCACGGTGTGCAGCACCTCGGGGGCATGGGCCTGCAGCTCCTGCAGCACGGTGCCCGCGCGCAGGCAGAACATGCCGGCGTTCCACAGGTGCCGGCCTCCGTCCAGGTAGGCCTGGGCGGTGTCGGCGTCGGGCTTTTCGACGAAGCGGGCCACCCGATAGCCGTCGTTACCCAGTACCTCTCCTTGTTCGATGTAGCCGAAGCCGGTTTCGGCGCGGGTCGGCAGCAGGCCGAAGGTGGTCAGCCAACCTTTTCCGGCCAGGGCCATGGCCCGCTGGACGGCCGCCTCGAAGGCGCCCTGGTCCTGGATCAGGTGGTCGGCGGGCAGCACCAGCAGCAGGCTGTCCTCGCCATGCAGGCGGGCGCAGTGCAGCGCCGCGGCGGCGATCGCGGGGGCGGTGTTGCGGCCGAAAGGTTCGAGGATGAAGTCGAGGGCGATACGCTGGGTACTGACCTGGCGATACTCGTCCTGGGTACGGAACACCACTTCGCGGTTGGTCACCGTGAGCACCCGTTCGACGCCGGGCAGGCTGCTGGCGCGGCTGAAGGTCTTCTGCAGCAGGCTCATGCCATCGGGCAGGCGCATGAAGGGCTTGGGCATGGCCTCGCGGGAGACCGGCCACAATCGGGTACCGGCGCCGCCAGCGATGATGCAGGGAATCAGAACGCTCATAGTCACAGCCTCGAATCAGGGCGCCGGGGGCAGCGCAATGCAAGGAAATCACGACCTGTCAGGCGTCTGGCGGCACAAAGTCAATAAAATGACTTTTCGAGTCGGCTTCGTCCGTGATGGCCAAATATTTGTCAGATGATGCACCTGTGGCGGCCGGCTTTCAATGGTATTTGTGTGAGGCGGCGGTTTTTCGGCGTCGCCGGGAGCAATCTGCTCGTCGCAGTGGTCGAGATTGCGGTAGGGCATTTCTATTCGGGGAGAACGGCATGAGCGAGCGCAAGGCACTGTTGATCCTGCATGGCAAACAGGCCGGCAACGACGAGGTGCGAGCCGCGGTGGGCCAGCTGCGCGAGCGGGGCTGGACCCTGGACGTGCGGCTGACCTGGGAGGGCGGCGACGCCCAGCGCCTGGTCGGCGAGGCCCTGGCCGCAGGCTATGGCCAGGTGGTGGCCGGTGGTGGTGACGGCACCTTGCGTGACGTGGCCGAAGCGATGGGTCTGGCCGCGACCCAGGTCAGCCTGGCCCTGTTGCCGCTGGGCACCGCCAACGACTTCGCCAGGGCGGCCGGCGTGCCCCTCGAGCCGCAGGCGGCTCTTGACCTGCTGGAGGTGCCGGCGCGGCCGATCGACCTGGGGCGGGTGGGTGACCAGTTGTTCCTGAACATGGCCACCGGCGGCTTCGGCAGTCAGGTCACGGCCAACACCTCGGAAGACCTGAAGAAAGTGCTCGGCGCGGCGGCCTACCTGTTCACCGGCCTGTCACGCTTCAGCGAACTGCAGGCCGCCTCGGTGGAACTGCAGGGCCCCGGTTTCCAGTGGCAGGGCGAGTTGCTGGCGCTGGGCATCGGCAACGGCCGCCAGGCCGGCGGCGGGCACGTGCTGTGCCCGGAGGCGACGGTGGACGACGGCCTGTTGGACATCGGCATCCTGCCTGCGCCACAGGAGATGGCCGGCGCCCTGCGCGACCTGTTGGCCGGCGACGGGCTGTTCGTCCGTGCGCGGTTGCCATGGGTGGAAATCAAGGGCGCCCAGGGGCTGGACATGAACCTCGACGGCGAGCCGCTGCAGGCCGCCAGCCTGCGCTTCGAGGCCATGCCACGAGCGTTGCGCGTGCACCTGCCGACGGACTCGCCGCTGCTCAGTCGTCCAGGCTGATGATCTTCTCGCGCACGGCGAACAGCACCAGCCCTGCCACGTCGTAGATCTGCAGGCGCTTCATGATCTGCGAGCGGTGGGTCTCCACGGTCTTGATCGACAGGCCCAGGCCGGCGGCGATCTCCCGGGTCGACTTGCCGCGCACGATCAGGCGCAGGATCTCCAGCTGACGCCCCGTCAGGTTATGACCTTCGCTGCTCGGCTGGCGGCCGTTCTGCGCGCGTAGCAGGGCCTGGTTGATGACGGTGTGGGCGATGGCCGGGCTGAGGTAGCGTTCGTCGTTGCGCAGCGCGGTGAGCGCCTGTTCCAGCTCGGTGGCCGTGGTGTCCTTGAGCAGGTAGCCGTGGGCGCCGCTTTCCAGGGCGCGCATGATCATTTCCGGGTCGGTGTGCATCGACAGGATCAGGACCTTGCAGGTGCAACCGTTTGCGCGCAATTGCGTGAGCGCGTCGAGACCGCTGGTCGAACGCATGGAAATGTCCAGCAGGACGATGTCCGGCGCCAGGCGCAGGACGTGGTCCAGAAGCTGGCTGCCGTCGTCGGCCTCGCCGATCACGGTGTAACCGGGGATGTCCGATACCAGTGCCCTGACGCCTGCGCGAATCAGGGAGTGGTCGTCCACCAGCAGTAATCTACAGGTCATCGGGGGCAGGGGTCCTGGCGCGTTCTTGGCTGCGGGGTGGCCATGGAAAGAGGGCTTCGATCTGGGTGCCTTGGCCGGGCTGGCTGGTGATGGTCAGGCTGCCTCGCAGGGCGGTCACCCGCTCCTGCATGCCGGCCATGCCGCGCTGGCCGTAATCCGCGGGGGACTGGGCCGGCACGAAGCCGCCGCCGTCGTCGTGGATTGACAGGGCAAGGCCGGCCGAGGTGCGTTGCAGGCGAACCACCAGGTTGCGGGCACCGGCATGGCGCAACATGTTGGTGACCGCCTCCTGGGTGATGCGGAAGGCGGCCATGGCCACCTCTTCGCTGATGCCGCCCAGGCGCTGCTTGCATTCCAGGCTCCAGTGCACCTCGGTGTTTTCCAGGGTGCGCAGCAGATGCGCGCGCAGGCTCGCCTCCAGGCCCAGGCTGGCCAGCTGGCGCGGGTTGAGAATGGTGGAAACGTCGCGCACGTTGCTCAGGGTCAGGTCCAGGGTGCTGCGCAGGGTGCTGCAGTGCTCCTGCAGCTCGGCCGGTACCCGGCGTTGCAGCCAGTCGACCTGCAGCTTGGCGGCGGTCAGCAGCTGGCCGATATCGTCGTGCAGCTCGCGGCTCAGGCGCTGGCGCTCGCTCTCCTGCACCTTGAGCATGCGCGTGGCCAGTTCCGCCGGGCGCAGGCTGATCGAACGCGCCCAGTGGCGCAGGTGCCAGCCGACGCCGAGCATAGCAAGCAGTTGCAGCAGCAGCAGGCTGGCCGACAGGGGCTGGGTGCTCAGGTATACCACCAGGTTCGCCGCCAGCGATGCAACGCACAGCAGTGCTGTCGTCCAGCGCAGCAGGGCAACGCTGGAACGGCAACGCTGGAGAAACTTCAAGCGTGGGAGCATAGATAGGGAAGCCACTGAATTATAGCGGTTAGGGGCATTGCACACGTCTGACCAGGGGTTTTACCGCCCCGCTTGCAATCAAGTGCGGAATGCGGATCCAATCGCCCGATAACCTGGGCGCGCATGTTCGAGTGGGCGCATATTATCACTTTGATTGAATTTGGTCGCGGGGGGATAACTGCTTGAAACCTCGTATTTTCCGGGCTGTGGCGGGCCTGGCGGTCGAGGGCTTGGCTAGCAGAGTGCCATTATTAAATGATGTTTCCAGTGCGCGCAGGGCAACTAATAATCCCGCTTCGCAAAAACATTTGGAAAAACTTGTCCAACTTTGCAAGTTTCATCCTGAGCCGACCTTAGTTGTGACTCAGTTGGCTGCATTTAATGTTGCCGGTCGGGCGAGTCGATGCCGGTGCTTGCCGTATGAGGGTGGGCGCAGTACACCCCTGTCTGCTGGCAGTCCGCGCACAGCTGCGTGGACGGCTGGCCCAGGGAGGTGGCCAGTTCGCCCAGCAGCAGCCGTTGTTCGTCGGTGTCCATGCCTAGCTGGCCGGTCTGCGGGTCCAGCAGCTCCAGTTGCCAGTCGAGCAGGGTCAGGCAGGCGTCCAGTGCGGGCAGGCTGCTGCCGTGCAGGTGCTGCTGGGCACAGGTGGGCGCGAGCAGCTTTTGCAAGGCGAACGCATAGTGGGCGACCTCGAGCAGGCCGAGCGCGTCGGCACGGCGGGCCAGGGTATCAAGTGCCGTGGTGAGACTGTGGCAGGCGTCCGGGTCGTTGGCGATCAGTTCCAGGTGCTGCAGGCATTCCTGGGATCGGGCCAGCAGGACCTGTGCGTCCTGCAGAAAGGCCGCCACGGCGGCGTTGTGCAGTGGTGTGCTATCCATCATGGCGCCCCGTGGTCAGGGATTGGCCGTACCAAGATGATCGCTCGCAAAAGCCTGACTCCGTTCATGCAGTGAGAATGGCGTCACATTAATGGCTAATGGATATTGCGAACATCAGGTTGCACCCGATTGCTACTAGGGGATTCCCTGATGAGGATTCAGGTGGGTCGTTCGTTGCGAGCGACGGACGCGGCGGGATGTGGCAGCAGTAAAGCATGATGGTAAAGTGATATCAATCACCCGGCGCGGCTTTTTCCATCAGGGGTCAAGCTGCGCGCGCATCCGCCGATACAGGGGGATGCATCCACTTTTCCCGACTCAAGCCTGGGGGCTTTCCAATGGCTGGCATTCTCGACACGGTAGACCAACGCACGCAACTGGTGGGTGAGAACCGCCTGGAAATCCTCATGTTCCGCCTGGCCGGCCGACAGTTGTTCGCCATCAACGTGTTCAAGGTCCAGGAGGTGCTGCAACTGCCCAAGCTGACCCTCATGCCACAGCGCCACTCCTTCGTCTGCGGCGTGGTCAACCTGCGTGGCCAGACGCTGCCGGTGATCGACCTGTCCCAGGCGATCGGCATGCGCCCGCTGCAGCCTGGGCCGGACAGCACCATCATCGTCACCGAGTACAACCGCTCGGTGCAGGCATTCCTGGTGGGCGGCGTTGATCGTATCGTCAACATGAACTGGGAAGCCATCATGCCGCCACCGGCCAGCGCCGGTCGCCAGCACTACCTCACGGCGATCACCAAGGTCGACGAGAAGCTGGTTGAGGTCATCGACGTGGAGAAGGTGCTGGCCGAGATCGTGCCGTACAGCGCCAAGGTGTCCCGCGACAAGCTGGAAGATCCGGTGCTGGCCCGTGCGCGTGGCCGCGAAGTGCTGCTGGTGGACGACTCCAGCGTGGCCCTGGCGCAGTTGCGCGACACCCTGTCGCAACTGGGGGTGAAGCTGCACGTGGCCAGTGACGGCCTCAAGGCCCTGCGCCTGCTCAAGGGCTGGGCCGACGCCGGGGAGAATGTCTGCGAGAAGCTGCTGATGATCTTCACCGATGCCGAAATGCCCGAGATGGATGGTTACCGGCTGACCACCGAGATTCGCAACGACCCGCGCCTGCGCGGCCTCTACGTGGTGCTGCACACCTCGCTGTCGGGCAGCTTCAACGAATCGATGGTCAAGAAGGTCGGCTGCGACAACTTCCTGTCCAAGTTCCAGCCCGACCGCCTGGTGGATGTGGTGCGTCAGCGTCTGAACATGGATCACGCCTAGGTGTAAGCTTGGTTTTTCCATGGAAACCAGGTGAGCAGGGATGTTTCTGAGTGCGTTGTATCGATACCCGGTGAAATCGGGGCGGGCCCAGGGCCTGCAAGCGTCCGCGGTCGGCAATCTGGGCCTGGACGGTGACCGCCGCTGGTTGGTGGTGGAGGAGGAGAATGGCCGCTTCCTGACCCAGCGGGCCTGGCCCCGGCTGGGGCAGGTTGGCGCCGATTATGGCGAGCAGGGCCAACTGCTGCTCCAGGCGCCGGGGCGGGCACCCTTGGAGGTGCCCGTGCCGCCTGCCGACGACGCCCTGCGCGGCGTCACCATCTGGCGCGATACCTTGCGCGTGCCCGATGCCGGCGATGCCGCCGCGGCCTGGCTCAGCGAGCTGCTGGGCAAGCCAGTAAGGCTGGTGTACTGCCCCGAGCAGCGGGCCCGCTACCTGCCCAGCGGCTACGGCCTGAACAGTGACCGGGCAGCCTTTCCCGATGGTTTTCCATTGCTACTGATCGGTCAGGCCTCGCTGGATGAGCTGAGCCGTCGGGTCGGGCGCCCCATGGAGATGCTGCGTTTTCGCCCGAACCTGGTGGTCGAGGGGGCCGAAGCCTTTGCCGAGGACCGCTGGAAGCGTATCCGTATCGGCGACATGACCTTTCGCGTGCTCAAGCCGAGCGTGCGCTGCATCCTCACCACCCTCGATCCCGCCACGGGCGAGCGCAGCCCGGACCGTGAGCCGTTGACCACGCTCAAGACGTTCCGTGAGAAGGAAGGGGATGTGCTGTTTGGCCAGAACCTGGCGGTGGATGGCGAGGGGGAGCTTAAGGTGGGGATGGACGTCGAGGTCCTCGAATAGAGCCATCGCGGGGCATGCCCGCTCCCACGTTGCGTGGGCGCGGGCTGATGGCGTCCCGATCACATATCGTCGAAATACCGCTCATGCCAATCCACCAGCGGCTGCGGTGAATTGAGCTTCTGCCCGTAGATGACCGAATACGACAGCACGTTCTGCACGTACTGGCGCGTCTCGTCGAACGGAATCGACTCGACCCACACATCGAAGCTCAGGTGCTTGGCGCCCTTGAGCCACTGGCGCACGCGCCCGGGGCCGGCGTTGTAGGCGGCCGAGGCCAGCACGCGGTTGCCGTTGAACTGGCCGTGCACCTGGCTCAGGTAGGCGGCGCCGAGCTGGATGTTCTTGTCCGGGTTGAATACCTGGGCCGGCGAGGCCAGCGGGATACTGAACTTGCGTGCGGTCTCCTTGGCCGTGCCCGGCATCAGCTGCATCAGGCCGCTGGCGCCGACGCTGGAGCGGGCGTCCTCCATGAAGGCGCTTTCCTGGCGGGTAATGGCGAATACCCAGCTCGAATGCAGGCCGCGGACCTTGGCTTCGCGCACCAGGGTGTCGCGGTGGGCCATGGGGAAGCGGATGTCCAGGTCGTCCCAGTACTGGGCCTGGCTGATGGTGCGGATGGCCGGGAAGTACCAGCGCATGTCATAGGCCAGGCGGGCCTGGGCGACCATCTCGTCACGGTTGAAGTGACGGCTGACGTGGTACCACTCGCGGCGTCCCTCGACGATCTGGCCGCGGGCATGGAACTCCAGGGCGCGACGCACGCCCGGGGTATTGCGGACCTTGTTGATCACCGCCTGGCTGAGCGCCAGCGGCTTGTTGTTCAACTGGTAGGGCGTCTGCGCCCGGTCGGCGGCGAGGAAACCATAGAAGTCGCGCTCGCGGGCGACGGTCTTGTACAGCAGCGGGACCTGCGGGTTGTTCGGCTGGGCCAGCTCCAGGCTGCGCGCCTGCCAGTACTTCCAGCGGTTGCTGCTGGCCAGGTCCTGGGGCAGGCGTTTGGTCAGCTCGTAGGCGTCCTCCCAGCGGCCCAGGCGCAGCAGCAGGCGCAGGCGCCATTCGCTGACGGTGTTGTCGCGCAGCTCGGGGTCGTAGCGGGTCATCAGGTCGAGGGCGCGCGGGTCGTAGCGCCGGGCCAGGGTCAGGCCGATCTCGCGGGCGATGGCGACTTTCTCGTCACGGGAGAAGTGCATGCGCTGGGCGTAGTCGTCGAGCAGCGCCATGGCCTGCTCGGGGTCCTGGCGGGCCAGACGGCGCAAGCCGAGGCTGACCACGTCGGACATGGCCTCGTTGACCGGGGTGAAGCGCGACGGCTGGTTGAGCAGCTCGGGCTTCTGCGCCACGTCGATCAGCAGCTTGCCCTGGGGGCCGAGGGTGGTGAGGGTCTTGACCAGGCTGCTGGCCAGGCCGTAGTTGCGTGCCTGGGCCGCCAGCTTGGCGCGCTGCCAGCGCTTGGCCTCGGTCAGCTGGCCTTCGGCCGCCCACATGGAAAACAGGGTATCGCAGGCGGTGGGCTGCGACTTGCCGACGTTCCACAGCTTGTCGGCGGTGGCGAAGCCTTCGGCGCGCAGGCCATGGGAGAGCTGGTACTGGCCGTTGAGGCAGTCCAGTTCGGTGAAATTGAGCTTGGGGTCGTAGTAGCGGGTGAAGGTGTTCCACTCGCCGCGCTCGGCCAGCCAGCGCAACCAGCGCAGTTTCATCCAGTTGGCCTGGGGCAGGTCGCCGTGGGCCTTGAGGAAGCCCTCGATCTCCTCGTTGCTGGCGCTCTTCAGGCGGGCGGTCAGCTCGTCGTAGGTGAGGTAGGGCGTGAGCGGATAGTCGCGCAGCGCCTGCGCGTAACGCAGGTAAGGGCCCTTGTCGCCCTTGGCCAGGGCGCGCTTGGCCTCGTCGTAGTACTGACGCTGCTGGGAAATGTCGATGGCCTGTGCGGCGCTCGCGGCGGTGGCGGTGAGCAGCAGGCAGGAAGCAATTTGTAACAGGCGGCTGCGCATGATACGTCCGGGCAGTAGAACCATGGAAAGTGACGGCGGAGCCAGCACTGTTGGGTATTACTGCCTAGCTTAGCCGTTTGCCGGTGGCCGGTGAAAGCACTGTGCTTGTATCGAGTTGTTATCCGACGCCCTGCTGCCGGCGATGGGCTTTTGATGCCGTGAAGGGTCAAGTCAGGTAGAATGCGCGCCCGGTTTTTGGAGATGATCATGACCCTGCTCAAATTCAGCGATGTGTCCCTCGCCTTCGGCGCCATGCCGCTGTTGGACAAAGTGTCCTGGCAGATCGCCCGTGGCGAGCGGGTGTGCATCATCGGCCGCAACGGCACGGGCAAGTCGAGCATGCTGCGCCTGGTCAAGGGCGAGCAGAAGCCCGACGACGGTGATATCTGGCGCGCGCCAGGGCTGAAGATCGGCGAACTGCCACAGGAACTGCCGGTGGCCGACGAGCGCAGCGTCTTTGACGTGGTGGCCGCGGGCCTGGATGGCGTGGGCGAGCTGCTGGCCGAGTACCACCACCTGAGCCAGAACATCCACGGCGACGAGGACCTGGAAAAGCTCATGCACGTCCAGCACGAGTTGGAGGCCCGCGACGGCTGGCGCCTGCAACAAGTGGTGGAAAGCACCCTGAGCCGCCTGCAACTGCCGGCCGACAAGACCCTGGCCGAGCTCTCCGGCGGCTGGCGCCGTCGCGTGTTGCTGGCCCAGGCGCTGGTGTCCGAGCCCGACCTGCTGCTGCTCGACGAGCCGACCAACCACCTGGATATCGGTGCCATCGCCTGGCTGGAAGATGCCCTGAACGGCTTCAACGGCGCGGTGCTGTTCATCACCCACGACCGTTCCTTCCTGCAGAACCTGGCCACGCGCATCCTTGAACTGGACCGTGGCGGGCTGATCGACTGGAACGGCGACTACGCCAGCTTCCTGGTGCACAAGGAGGCCGAGCTTGCCGCCGAGGCCACCGCCAATGCGCTGTTCGACAAGCGCCTGGCCCAGGAAGAAGTGTGGATCCGCCAGGGCATCAAGGCCCGGCGTACCCGCAACGAAGGCCGTGTGCGTGCGTTGAAGGCATTGCGCGTGGAGCGCGGCGAGCGCCGTGAGCGCCAGGGCAAGGCGAACATCCTTATCGAGGTGGCGGACAAGTCCGGCAAGCAGGTGATGGTGCTGGAGGACGTCAGCTTCGCCCACAAGGATGGTCCGAAACTGGTCAAGGACTTCTCCATGGTCCTGCAGCGCGAAGACCGCATCGGCCTGCTCGGCGCCAACGGTACCGGCAAGACCACCCTGCTCAAGCTGATGCTGGGTGACCTGGAGCCGACCAGTGGCAAGGTCGAGCGCGGCACCAAGCTGGAAGTGGCCTACTTCGACCAGATGCGCCATCAGCTGGACCTGGAAAAGACCGTCATCGACAACCTGGCCGAAGGCCGCGATTTCATCGAGATCGATGGCCAGAACCGCCATGTCCTGAGCTACCTCGGCGACTTCCTGTTCAGCCCGCAGCGTGCGCGCACGCCGGTCAAGGCGTTGTCCGGTGGCGAGCGTGCGCGCCTGCTGCTGGCCAAGCTGTTCAGCAAGCCGGCCAACCTGCTGGTGCTGGACGAACCGACCAACGACCTCGACGTCGAGACCCTGGAGCTGCTCGAGGAAGTGCTGTCCAACTACAAGGGCACGGTGCTGATGGTCAGCCACGACCGGGCCTTCCTCGACAACGTGGTGACCAGCACCCTGGTGTTCGAGGGTGAGGGGCGTGTGCGCGAGTACGTGGGCGGCTACGAGGACTGGATCCGCCAGGGTGGATCGCCGAAGCTGCTGGGCGTGACCGAGAGCAAGAGTGGCAAGTCCGAACTCAACAGTGCGGTGGTGGCCAAGCCGGTGGAAGAGCAGGCGCCTGCGGCCGTCGCCGCGCCCGCTGCCGATGCCAGCAAGAAGAAGCTCAGCTACAAGCTGCAGCGCGAGCTGGAGGCGTTGCCAGGGCAGATCGATGCGCTGGAGCGGCAGATTGCCGAGGTGCAGGAAGAGGTCGGCGCCTCGAACTTCTACCAGCGTCCGATCGATGAAACCTCTGCGGTGCTGGCCAAGCTGGAGAAGCTGCAGGGCGAGCTGGACGTGCTGGTGGAGCGCTGGGCCGAGCTGGAAGGCTGAAATGCATCGCGGGCCAAGCCCGCTCCCACGCAGCCCTGTCTGACGGGCTTTGTGGGAGCGGGCTTGCCCCGCGATTACTGGCTTACTCGGCCTTCTTCTGCAAGCGCACCGCCAGTACATCGCACGGCGCGCCGTGCAGCACGTCATTGGCTGTGGAGCCCAGCAGCAGCGCCAGGCCATGGCGGCCATGGCTGCCGACCACGATCAGGTCGCAGGCTTGTTTCTTGGCAAGTTCATGGATTTCCTGGCGCGGTTGGCCATAGACCAGATGCGAGTCACCTCGCTGGATGTCCGGGTACTTGTTGAACAGGCGCTCCATGCGCTCCTTGGCCTGGTCGAACTGTTGCTGCTGCAACTGCGACAGGTCCATCGGCACGTCGCCGCCGAAGGCCATGGCCATGGGTTCGACGATATGCACCAGGGACACCTTGGCGCCACTGGCCAGGGCGATGGTCTTGGCCCGCTTGATCACCGGGTCGCATTCTTCGGTCAGGTCGACGGCGACCAGAAGATGTTCATAGGACATGTGCAGTACTCCTGACAATCGCGATAGTAGAAGTATGGTCGCTTTCGGGCCGGGCGTTCGTGAATCCTGGATAACCCGCTCATTTGCAACGCTTTATAAGGTCTACAGATATGACGGTATGGCTGGTGGTGTCAATCCTTGCGCTGATGCTCAGCCCGCTGGCCTGGCTGCGCCAGTCGCGCAAGCAGGGTGAGCAGATGAGCCTGCGCCTTGAAGGCCGGCGCATGGGCCTGGCCATGCAGCTGGCGCCGCAGCAGTGGCCGCACTGGCTGGAAAAGGAGCCGCCCAGCCCTTGTCCGCAATACCACCGGGCGCGGCGCAAGGGCCGCGAAGACTGCTGGTGCTACTGGCAGATCACCCCTGGCGTGTGGTGGAACCAGTGGCGCGAGCCCTGCGAGGACCCGCGCCTGGCCGAGGTCTTTGCCCGCCTGCCGGAAACCGTCTACAAGGTCGAGGCCGACCGGCGCATGATCGCCCTGTACTGGAGCGAGCGGGGCGATAAATCTGTTTTGCAGGATATTGCCCAGGCCCTCGATACCCTCGCCTGAACCTGGCCAACGCAAAACGGCGCGCAGGAGCAACCATGCTCTTGCGCGCCGTTTTGCGTTCTGCAGCGCAGAAAAAGGCCAGGCAGGCCGGAAACACTTTCATGCAGCCCCAGTGTAGCCATCGTTGGCGGATGCGTTTAGAAAAAACGCCGTCCGCGGTCGGTGATGGTCTATCGCTGACATGAATGGTCGGCGATCACTGTCATCAGTTTTCGTACCCGGCGGGTAGAAGATGACTGGAAAGTCGCGTTTTCACGGTGTTCGCGAGCATTTGACAACGCCGTTCATTTCGGAGAATGTGTGCACACCCAAGTCAAACGGGCGTATGAATTGAGCGTTTGTATGTCAGACGGCTCTTACAGAATCCCGATTAGCGCGTCGACGGGTGTGCCTGGGGCGAGGGACCGGTAGACCGGCTCTTGCACCAGCGTTCGACGTGTACTGTTCAGCTTCCATATCGTGGAGATCAGTTGATGATTTACGAAGGTAAAGCCATCACGGTTAAGGCTCTTGAAAGCGGCATCGTCGAACTGAAGTTCGACCTCAAGGGTGAGTCCGTCAACAAGTTCAACCGTCTCACTCTGAACGAGCTGCGTCAGGCCGTGGACGTGATCAAGGGCGATGCCTCGATCAAGGGCGTGATCGTCAGCAGTGGCAAGGACGTGTTCATCGTCGGCGCCGACATCACCGAATTCGTCGACAACTTCAAGCTGCCCGAGGCCGAACTGGTCGCCGGCAACCTGGAAGCCAACCGCATTTTCAATGACTTCGAAGACCTGCAGGTGCCGACCGTTGTCGCCATCAACGGCATCGCCCTGGGTGGCGGCCTGGAGATGTGCCTGGCCGCCGACTACCGGGTCATGTCCAGCAGCGCCAAGATCGGCCTGCCGGAAGTCAAGCTGGGCATCTACCCAGGCTTCGGCGGCACCGTGCGCCTGCCGCGCCTGATCGGCTCGGACAACGCCATCGAATGGATCGCCTCGGGCAAGGAAAACCGTGCCGAGGACGCCCTGAAGGTCGGCGCCGTCGACGCCGTGGTCGCCCCCGAGCTGTTGCAGGCCGGTGCCCTGGACCTGATCAAGCGCGCCATCAGCGGCGAGCTGGACCACAAGGCCAAGCGCCAGCCCAAGCTGGAAAAGCTCAAGCTCAATGCCATCGAACAGATGATGGCGTTCGAGACCGCCAAGGGCTTCGTCGCCGGCCAGGCCGGCCCGAACTACCCAGCGCCGGTCGAGGCCATCAAGACCATCCAGAAGGCTGCCAACTTCGGCCGTGACAAGGCCCTGGAAGTCGAAGCCGCAGGCTTCGCCAAGCTGGCCAAGACCTCGGTCGCCGAGAGCCTGATCGGCCTGTTCCTGAACGACCAGGAGCTCAAGCGCAAGGCCAAGGCCCACGACGAGATCGCCCACGACGTGAAGCAGGCCGCCGTGCTCGGCGCCGGCATCATGGGTGGCGGCATCGCCTACCAGTCGGCGGTCAAGGGCACGCCGATCCTGATGAAGGACATCCGCGAGGAAGCCATCCAGCTGGGCCTGAACGAGGCCTCCAAGCTGCTCGGCAAGCGCGTCGAGAAGGGTCGCCTGACCCCGGCGAAGATGGCCGAGGCACTGAATGCCATTCGCCCGACCCTGTCCTACGGCGATTTCGCCAACGTCGACATCGTCGTCGAGGCCGTGGTCGAGAACCCGAAGGTCAAGCAAGCGGTACTGGCTGAAGTGGAAGGCCAGGTGAAGGAAGATGCCATCCTGGCCTCCAACACCTCGACCATCTCCATCAACTTGCTGGCCAAGGCACTCAAGCGTCCGGAAAACTTCGTCGGCATGCACTTCTTCAATCCGGTGCACATGATGCCGCTGGTCGAAGTCATCCGCGGCGAGAAGTCCAGTGAAGTGGCTGTCGCCACCACCGTGGCCTACGCCAAGAAGATGGGCAAGAACCCGATCGTGGTCAACGACTGCCCGGGCTTCCTGGTCAACCGCGTGCTGTTCCCGTACTTCGGCGGCTTCGCCAAGCTGGTCAGCGCCGGCGTCGACTTCGTGCGCATCGACAAGGTCATGGAAAAGTTCGGCTGGCCAATGGGCCCGGCCTACCTGATGGACGTGGTCGGCATCGACACCGGCCACCACGGCCGCGACGTGATGGCCGAAGGCTTCCCGGACCGCATGAAGGACGACCGTCGCTCCGCCGTCGACGCCCTCTACGAGGCCAACCGCCTGGGCCAGAAGAACGGCAAGGGCTTCTATGCCTACGAGACCGACAAGCGCGGCAAGCCGAAGAAGGTCGCCGACGCCAGCGTGCTCGACGTGCTCAAGCCGGTCATCTTCGAACAGCGTGAAGTCAGCGACGAGGACATCATCAACTGGATGATGGTGCCACTGTGCCTGGAGACCGTGCGTTGCCTGGAAGACGGCATCGTCGAGACTGCCGCCGAAGCCGACATGGGCCTGGTCTACGGCATCGGTTTCCCTCCCTTCCGTGGTGGCGCGCTGCGCTACATCGATTCGATCGGGGTCGCCGAGTTCGTCGCACTGGCCGACAAGTACGCCGACCTGGGGCCGCTGTACCACCCCACTGCGAAGCTGCGCGAAATGGCCAAGAACGGCCAGCGCTTCTTCAACTGAGCGCCCAACGAGCTAGAGCGAGAATATTGATATGAGCCTGAATCCAAGAGACGTGGTGATTGTCGACTTCGGTCGCACGCCGATGGGCCGTTCCAAGGGTGGCATGCACCGCAACACCCGTGCCGAGGACATGTCCGCGCACCTGATCAGCAAGCTGCTGGAGCGCAACGACAAGGTCGATCCGAAGGAAGTCGAGGACGTGATCTGGGGCTGCGTCAACCAGACCCTGGAGCAGGGCTGGAACATCGCCCGCATGGCCTCGCTGATGACCCAGATCCCGCACACCTCCGCCGCCCAGACCGTCAGCCGCCTGTGCGGTTCGTCCATGAGCGCGCTGCACACCGCCGCCCAGGCGATCATGACCGGCAACGGTGATGTGTTCGTCATCGGCGGTGTCGAGCACATGGGCCACGTCAGCATGATGCACGGTGTCGACCCGAACCCGCATATGTCGCTTCATGCGGCAAAAGCCTCGGGCATGATGGGCCTGACTGCCGAGATGCTGGGCAAGATGCACGGGATCACCCGTGAGCAGCAGGATGCCTTCGGCATGCGCTCGCATCAGCTCGCCCACAAGGCGACGCTCGAAGGCAAGTTCAAGGACGAAATCATCCCGATGCAGGGCTATGACGAAAACGGCTTCCTCAAAGTCTTCGACTACGATGAAACCATTCGCCCGGACACTACGCTGGAAAGCCTGGCGGCCCTCAAGCCAGCTTTCAATCCGAAAGGTGGTACGGTAACGGCGGGCACTTCGTCGCAGATCACCGATGGCGCATCGTGCATGATCGTCATGTCCGGGCAGCGTGCCATGGACCTGGGGATCCAGCCATTGGCGGTGATTCGCTCCATGGCGGTTGCTGGCGTAGACCCTGCAATCATGGGCTACGGCCCGGTCCCGTCGACGCAGAAAGCCCTCAAGCGCGCTGGTCTGACCATCGCCGACATCGACTTCTTCGAGCTCAACGAAGCTTTCGCCGCACAGGCCCTGCCGGTGCTGAAAGATCTGAAAGTGCTCGACAAGATGAATGAGAAGGTTAACCTGCACGGCGGCGCCATCGCCCTGGGCCACCCGTTCGGTTGCTCGGGGGCGCGGATTTCCGGCACCCTGCTCAACGTCATGAAGCAGAATGGCGGTACCCTGGGCGTCGCCACCATGTGTGTCGGCCTGGGCCAAGGCATCACCACTGTCTTCGAACGCGTCTGATCGCGTTGCAGGACAGCAGCCGGGGCCATGTGCCCCGGCTTTTGTTTTTTACAGGATTTGTTCAAGAGGGCGAGTGACATGCAGATACAACCTGGTGTGTACCGGCATTACAAAGGCCCTGAATACCGCGTGTTCAGCGCGGCGCGGCATTCCGAAAGCGAAGAGTGGATGGTCTTCTACCAGTGCCTGTATGGTGACTACAGCTTCTGGGTCAGGCCACTTTCGATGTTCCAGGAGTCCGTCGAGGTTGACGGCGAGCAGGTGCCACGCTTTGCTTTGGTCAAGGCCGAAGAGGGGCTGGGCGAGCGGCTTGGCAAGGCGCACGAGTGATCGACCACGCTTGACCTCGCTCTTTTGCCACTATATATAGCGGTGCCGCGTCCGGCACCTGACGCGTTTTTCATCTTCAGATTCAGGAATACTCCGATCCATGGGCAAATCGCTGGTCATTGTGGAATCCCCGGCCAAGGCCAAGACCATCAACAAGTACCTGGGCAGCCAGTACGTGGTGAAGTCGAGTATCGGCCACATCCGTGACCTTCCCACCAGCGGTTCCGCCAGTGCGAGCAAGGAACCGGCGGCCAAGCGCGGCAAGGCCGCGGCCGAGGCTCCGGCCTTGTCGCCGAAGGAAAAGGCACGCCGCACCCTGGTCGCGCGCATGGGCGTCGACCCGGAGGCAGGCTGGAAGGCCAAGTACGAGATCCTTCCCGGCAAGGAGAAGGTGATCGAGGAGCTGCGCCGCCTGGCCAAGGATGCCGACACCATCTACCTCGCAACCGACTTGGATCGCGAGGGGGAAGCCATTGCCTGGCACCTGCGCGAAGCCATCGGTGGTGACGACAGCCGCTACAAGCGCGTGGTGTTCAACGAGATCACCAAAAAGGCTATCCAGGAAGCCTTCTCCCAGCCGGGCGAGCTCGATATCGACCGGGTCAACGCCCAGCAGGCGCGGCGCTTCCTCGACCGCGTGGTCGGCTACATGGTCTCGCCGCTGTTGTGGGCCAAGATCGCCCGCGGCCTGTCTGCCGGCCGTGTGCAGTCGGTGGCGGTGAAGCTGGTGGTCGAGCGTGAGCGCGAGATCCGCGCGTTCAACCCGGAAGAGTACTGGGAAGTCCACGCCGACCTGGGCACCGCCAAGAACGCCAAGGTGCGTTTCGAAGTGGCCCGCGAGAAGGGCGAGGCCTTCAAGCCGCTCAACGAAGCCCAGGCCATGGCTGCTCTGGAGAAGCTCAAGGCCTCCAGCTACAGCGTGAGCAAGCGCGAGGACCGGCCGACCAGCAGCAAGCCTTCGGCCCCGTTCATCACTTCCACCCTGCAGCAGGCCGCGAGCAACCGCCTGGGCTACGGGGTGAAGAAGACCATGATGATGGCCCAGCGTCTGTACGAAGCCGGCTACATCACCTACATGCGTACCGACTCGACCAACCTGTCGACCGACGCCGTCGAGATGGCACGCAGCTACATCGAGAAAGAATTCGGCAAGCAGTACCTGCCCGCCGCGCCGATCGTCTACGGCAGCAAGGAAGGCGCCCAGGAGGCGCACGAGGCGATTCGCCCGTCGGACGTGAACACCCATCCGACCAAGCTCAGCGGCATGGAGCGTGACGCCGAGCGCCTGTACGAGTTGATCTGGCGCCAGTTCCTGGCCTGCCAGATGCCGCCGGCGCAATACCTGTCCACCAGCGTCACCGTGGTGGCCGGCGAGTTCGAGCTGCGTGCCAAGGGCCGCATCCTCAAGTTCGACGGTTACACCCGTGTCCTGCCGCAGCAGAGCAAGCCGGGCGAAGACGACGTGCTGCCGGAAATGGCCCAGGGCGAGGCGCTCAAGCTTATCCAGCTCGACCCCAGCCAGCACTTCACCAAGCCGCCGGCGCGCTTCACCGAAGCCAGCCTGGTCAAGGAAATGGAAAAGCGCGGCATCGGCCGTCCGTCGACCTACGCGGCGATCATCTCGACCATCCAGGATCGCGGTTATGTGACGCTGCACAACCGCCGGTTCTACTCCGAGAAGATGGGCGACATCGTCACCGAGCGCCTGTCCGAGAGCTTCGCCAACCTGATGGACTACGGCTTCACCGCCGGCATGGAAGAGAACCTCGACGATGTGGCCCAGGGCGAGCGTGACTGGAAGAACGTCCTCGACGAGTTCTATGGCGACTTCAGCAAGAAGCTGCAGACCGCCGAGTCTAGCGAGCACGGCATGCGCGCCAACCAGCCGACCCTGACCAACATCGCCTGCAAGGAATGCGGCCGGCCGATGATGATCCGTACCGCCTCCACCGGCGTGTTCCTCGGCTGCTCGGGTTACAGCCTGCCGCCGAAGGAGCGCTGCAAGGCCACGGTCAACCTGGTGCCGGGCGACGAGATCGCCGCCGACGACGAGGGCGAATCCGAGTCGCTGGTGCTGCGCGGCAAGCACCGCTGCCCGATCTGCTCGACGGCGATGGACGCCTACCTGCTCGACGAGAAGCGCAAGCTGCACATCTGTGGCAACAACCCGGACTGCGCCGGCTACGAGATCGAGGAAGGCAGCTACCGGATCAAGGGCTACGAAGGCCCGAGCCTGGAGTGCGACAAGTGCGGCAGCGAGATGCAGCTCAAGACCGGCCGTTTCGGCAAGTTCTTCGGTTGCACCAACGCCACCTGCAAGAACACCCGCAAGCTGCTCAAGAGCGGCGAGGCGGCGCCGCCGAAGATGGACAAGGTGGACATGCCGGAGCTCAAGTGCGAGAAGGTCGACGACACCTACGTGCTGCGCGACGGTGCCTCGGGCCTGTTCCTGGCTGCCAGCCAGTTCCCGAAAAACCGCGAAACCCGCGCGCCGCTGGTGCTGGAGATCGTGCCGCACAAGCACGAGATCGATCCGAAGTACCACTTCCTCTGCGAAGCGCCGCAGAAGGACCCGGACGGTCGCCCGACGGTGATTCGCTACAGCCGCAAGACCAAGGAGCAGTACGTGCAATCCGAAGTCGACGGCAAGCCGACCGGCTGGAAGGCGTTCTACGACGGCAAGGCGTGGAAGGTCGAAGACAAGCGCTGATCTGAGTCTCAGGCTCATCGCGGGGCAAGCCCGCTCCCACAGGTGTTCTGCAACCTCGTGGGAGCGGGCTTGCCCCGCGATCGTTTGTGCTTGCGGTAAAGTCGGCCAATCCCGGAAACTGGGGTATCGCCTTGCAGCCTTCAGGAGTCAGTCGAAATGGCCCAGGAACTCTACACCCGCACCAACCAGAAACTGTTCTTCGCCGGCCTTGCCCTGGAATCCATGGCCAAGGCCGCCGACAGCCAGGCCATGAACGCCCAGGGCCTGCTCCAGGCCGAGCGCGAATCGGCGCTGTTCCACCTGTATGGCGCGCTGCTGGGGCTGTGTCACGAGATCGCCGGCTTCTACCGTCTGCCCCAAGCCTCGACGTCACGGGCCGAACTGCTGTTCAGTGACGAGGTGCTGCAGAGCGTGGCGATCCCGGAAATGGCCGAGCTACTTGAGCTGGCTCGCCAGCCGGAAACCTGGCTGGCGCGCCTGCTGGCCGCTTATGCTGATTTGTTCCGACCGCCGGTCGCGAAGAAAGCCGTGAAGGGCGACGTCACCCAGCCGCTGATCCAGGCCGTCAATCTGGACGAGCCCGAGCCGGCCGAGCTATCCCGGGAGGAGCTTGAAGCCTGGCGACAGAACCTGAAAAGCCTGGTGAGACGATTCCGCGAAGCGCTGAGTGAGTGCTGACCGCCGCCATGGCTGGTACACTGATGGTCTTTCGTGAAAAGCAGGCCCTTTATGTCAACGTCCTTTCTAGAAATTGTCGAGTTGCCTGATGGCCGGATCGAGCTGCGCCGTGCCGAGGATGAAGGCTCCCTGGTGACCTTGGATTTCTCCGAGGATGCCAAGGCATTCCTGCAAGGACAGCATGTGGAAGTGGCCAAGGCCATGCTCAGTGTCGGCGTGCAGATGGCCGGCCGCCTCGTCGAGGGTGAGCTTGAGCGTGAAGAAGGGCCGCGCGTCCTTCACTGAGGCAGGTTACAGGCTCAGGGTTTCAAGTGTTTGACAGGCAAAGCCTGAACATCAGCCGAGGCGGATGTTCAGGCTTTGTGCGTTTCCGCTGGCGGCGGCGCGCTGAAGCTGTTGCCGGGCGCTGCCGTTGAGGGTGCCCAGCCAGCTGACCACGGTGTGGCTGTGGCCCAGGCGCAAGGCTTCGCAGGCCAGTTGCAGGGCGGTCTGGTTGCCGCCAGGTTGCAGCAGCAGGATGCGTTCACGGTTCAGGCCGGCATCGCGCAGCCAGGCCTGGGTGAGGCTGCCGGGCGGGGCGATGAGCGTCAGCCAGCGGCTGTCGTCTTCTTCGCTGAGTTCGCGCAGGATCGGCGCCAGCAGGCTCTGGCAATGCCCGGGCGCGCCGCGCAGGGCCAGTTCGCTGAACAGCTCTGGCTGGCTGCTCTTGCGCGCCACCGGGGCGGGCTTGAGGCCGGGCAGCACCGGCTGGGCGAGAAAGGCCTCGAACAGCGGCAGCTGGGCTTGCTGGGGTGCATGGGTGAACGGCTGCATGACGCCTCCTGGTTCAGCGGCGCAGGACGCCGACGCTCAAGCCCTCGATCACCAGTTCCTGTTCCTTCAGGTCAACTTCGATGGGGGCGAATTCGGGGTTTTCGGCGAGCAGCCAGACCTTGCTGCCTTCGCGCTTGAAGCGCTTGACGGTCACTTCGTCGCCGATGCGGGCCACCACCACCTGGCCATTGCGGGCTTCGCGGGTGGTGTGCACGGCCAGCAGGTCGCCGTCGAAGATGCCGATGTCCTTCATGCTCATGCCGTGTACGCGCAACAGGTAGTCGGCGCGGGGATGGAAGAAGGTCGGGTTGATGTTGCAGGATTCCTCGATGTGCTGCTCGGCGAGGATCGGCGCGCCGGCGGCGACCCGGCCGATGATGGGCAGGCCGCTGTCCTCGTGCTTTGGCTCAAGGCCGGGAATGCGGATGCCGCGGGAAGCGCCAGGAGTCATCTCGATGGCGCCCTTGCGGGCCAGGGCCTTCAGGTGTTCCTCGGCGGCGTTGGGCGACTTGAAGCCCAGCTCCTGGGCGATCTCGGCGCGGGTCGGCGGAAAGCCGTTGTCTTCGAGGCAGCGCTTGATGAAGGCCAGAATCTCGGCTTGGCGTGGCGTCAGTTTCAGCATGGGCGAGGGCTCTGTCTTTTTATACAGTGACTGGAATTATATACAGTGGCTCGCGGCCTGCAACCCACCCGGACCAAGAAAGATCGAAACGCCGACGCATCTTGTCGCTTGCAGCCTGACTCTTGGCGCTTTTAAATGGCGACCGACCGGTCACCCAGCCTTGACATCGGCAGGCCTGAAACGTATGTTTCAAACAACTGTTTGTCAGGCGGAGTAGTCATGGCCCAATCGGAAACCGTTGAACGCATCCTCGATGCGGCGGAGCAGCTGTTCGCGGAGCGTGGGTTCGCGGAAACCTCATTGCGGCTGATCACCAGCAAGGCCGGGGTCAACCTGGCGGCGGTGAACTACCATTTCGGTTCGAAGAAGGCCCTGATCCAGGCGGTGTTCTCGCGCTTCCTGGGGCCGTTCTGCGCGAGCCTTGAGCGTGAGCTGGAGCGCCGTCAGGCGCGTCCCGAGCAGAAAGCCTCGCTCGAGGAACTGCTGGAGATGCTGGTGGAGCAGGCCCTGGCCGTGCAGCCGCGCAGCAACAACGACCTGTCGATCTTCATGCGCCTGCTGGGCCTGGCTTTCAGCCAGAGCCAGGGGCACCTGCGGCGTTATCTGGAAGACATGTACGGCAAGGTGTTCCGCCGCTACATGCTGCTGGTCAACGAGGCCGCGCCACGCATCCCGCCGCTGGAGCTGTTCTGGCGCGTGCACTTCATGCTCGGCGCCGCGGCGTTCAGCATGTCGGGGATCAAGGCCCTGCGGGCCATCGCCGAGACCGATTTCGGCATCAACACCTCGATCGAGCAGGTCATGCGCCTGATGGTGCCGTTCCTGGCCGCCGGCATGCGCGCCGACAGCGGCGTCACCGACGAGGCCATGGCCACGGCGCAGCTGCGTCCGCGCAGCAAGTCCGCCACCCCCGCCAAGGCCTGAGTACTGGGCGGGGCAGGGCGCTTGCGCTAAGCTAGCGCGCATGCCTGACCTTGTCTCCCGCCGCATTTTCCGCCAGCACGGCCGCTTCGCCACTGAACCATCGGGCACTTCGTTGTCCGATGTTTGCGTGCGCCTGCGCCACGGCCAAGCGCCCCTGGACCTCCCATGAAGGATTCCCTATGACTGCCAGCCTGCAAGGCTCCCTGATGGTGGATATCGCCGGTAAATGGCTGACCGCCGAAGACCGCCATCTGCTGCGCCAGCCCGAAGTGGCCGGCCTGATCATCTTCGCCCGCAACATCGACAGCCCGCGCCAGGTGCGCGAGCTGTGCGCGTCGATCCGCGCGATTCGCCCCGAGCTGATCCTCGCCGTGGACCAGGAAGGCGGGCGGGTCCAGCGCCTGCGCCAGGGCTTCGTGCGCCTGCCGGCCATGCGTGCGATCGCCGACAACACCAATGCCGAGTACCTGGCCGAGCAGTGCGGCTGGCTGATGGCCACCGAGGTGCTGGCGGTGGGCCTGGACCTGAGCTTCGCCCCGGTGCTGGACCTCGATCACCAGCGCAGCGCCGTGGTCGGCAGCCGCGCCTTTGAAGGCAATCCGCAGCGTGCCACCGAGCTGGCCGGTGCGTTCATCCGCGGCATGAACGCCGCGGGCATGGCCGCCTGCGGCAAGCATTTCCCCGGCCACGGCTGGGCCGAAGCCGACTCCCATGTGGCGATCCCGGTCGACGAACGTAGCCTCGAGCAGCTGCGCGCTACCGACCTGGTGCCGTTCACCCAGCTGGGTGGCCAGTTGGCGGCGGTGATGCCGGCCCATGTGATCTATCCGCAGGTCGACAACCAGCCGGCCGGCTTCTCCCGGCGCTGGCTGCAGGACATCCTGCGCGGCGAGCTGGGCTTCGACGGGGTGATCTTCAGCGACGACCTGTCCATGGCCGGCGCCCATGTGGTGGGCGATGCCGCCAGTCGTATCGAGGCGGCCCTGAGCGCCGGCTGCGACATGGGCCTGGTGTGCAACGACCGGGCGGCGGCGGAGCTGGCGTTGAGCGCGGCGCAACGGATGAAGGTCAAGCCGTCGCCGCGAATCGCGCGGATGCGCGGGCAGGGCTTTGCGCGTACCGATTACCGCCAGCAGCCGCGTTGGCTGGAGGCGTTGGGGGCGTTGAAGGAAGCCCAGCTGGTCGACTGACCGCGTTGGCTTCTTCGCGGGTAAACCCCCACCGGCATGGCGGGTGGCTTGAGGGCTGCGCGGTCGCTGTAGGAGCGGCTTCAGCCGCGAACACCGGCATAGCCGGTGCCAGGCAGCGCGTCGCCTGCTTCGCGGGTAAACCCGCTCCCACAGGGATCGCGGCAGATTCTAAAAATTGAGCAAGACAGTTGCTCCCACAGGCAAGGCGTCACCCTCAAGGAATACGCCGATCCTGTGGGAGCGGGTTTACCCGCGAAGAGGCCAGCACGGGAAAAGCCTGGCTTAACGCCCGCGCTTACCCGGCAACGGCGCGAACAGCGCCTCGATCTCGTCATCCCCCAGCCGCCATTGCCCGGCCTGCCCGCCATCGAGCAGCCCGGCCGCCAGCGCCGCCTTCTCCTGCTGCAACTGCTGGATCTTCTCCTCCACCGTCCCCCGGGTGATCAGCTTGAACACGAACACCGGCTTGTCCTGACCGATGCGGTAGGCGCGGTCGGTGGCCTGGTTCTCGCTGGCCGGGTTCCACCACGGGTCGTAGTGGATCACGGTGTCGGCGGCGGTCAGGTTCAGCCCGGTGCCACCGGCCTTGAGGCTGATCAGGAACACCTCGCTGTCGCCGTTCTGGAACTGTTGCACCGGCGCGCGGCGGTCGCGGGTGTCGCCGGTCAGCAGGCTGTAGCGGATGCCGCGCTTTTCCAGCTCGAACTCGATCAGTGCCAGCATCGAGGTGAACTGCGAGAACAGCAGCACCTTGCGCCCCTCGCTGAGCAGCTCCTCGAGCATCTCCAGCAGGCTGCCCAGCTTGCCCTTGTCGGCGAACGTGCCCTTGGCCTCGGTGCCCTTGACCAGGCGCAGGTCGCAGCATACCTGGCGCAGCTTGAGCAGGGCATCGAGGATGACGATCTGGCTGCGGGCGGCGCCGTTGCGGGCGATTTCGTCGCGGACCTTCTTGTCCATCGCCACCCGCACCGCCTCGTAGGTGTCGCGCTGGGCGTCGCTGAGCTCGACCCAGTGGATCATCTCGGTCTTGGCCGGCAGCTCGGTGGCCACCTGCTCCTTGGTGCGGCGCAGCAGGAACGGGCGGATACGGCTGGCCAGGTGGCCCATGCGCTCGGCGTCGCCGTGGCGCTCGATCGGGGTGCGGTAGTCCTGGGTGAAGCGCTTGCTCTCGCCCAGCCAGCCGGGCATCAGGAAGTGGAAGATCGACCACAGTTCGCCGAGGTTGTTCTCCATCGGCGTGCCGGTCAGGCACAGCCGCTGGTTGGCCTGCAGCTCACGCACGGCCTGGGCGGCCTTGCTGGTGCTGCTCTTGATGTTCTGCGCCTCGTCCAGCACCAGCAGGTGCCAGGGCTGGGCCTTGAGGTGTTCCAGATCGCGAGGGACGAGGGCGTAGGTGGTCAGCACCAGGTCGTAGTCGGCCAGCTTGGCGAAGTGCTTGTTGCGGCTGGGGCCGTGCAGGGCCAGGACGCGCAGGTCGGGGGCGAAGCGCCGGGCCTCGTCGAGCCAGTTGGGCACCAGGCTGGTGGGCATCACCGCCAGCGCCGGGTGGGCCAGGCGCCCGGCTTCCTTCTCCAGCAGCAGGTGGGCCAGGGTCTGCAGGGTCTTGCCCAGGCCCATGTCGTCACCGAGGATGCCGCCGGTGCCCATTTCGCGCAGGGCCTGCAGCCAGTTCAGGCCTTGCTGCTGGTAGGGGCGCAGGGTGGCGTTCAGGCCCTTGGGCGGCGCCACCTGCAGGTCGCGGGCGTCGCGCAGGCGCCGGCCCAGGTCGCGCACATGACTCCCTCCCTCCCACTGCAACGGCAGGTGGTCGATGTCGTTCAGGCGCGCGGCGTCGGCGCGCTCCAGGCGCAGGCTCGGGCCGCTGGCGTCGTTGTGCAGGTACAGCTCGCCCAGGGTGCCCATCACTGCCTTGATCCGCCCGTAGGGCAGGGCGACCCGCAGCGCCGGGCTGTCGTGGCGGGCGCGGTTGAGGTCGATCAGCAGGTGTTCGTCGTCACTGCGCCGTGCCAGTTCGCTGGGGCGCAGCAGCTCGGGGCTGGCGCGCAGCAGTTGCAGGACGATGGGCAGCAGGCTGTGGCGCTGGCCATCGACGACGATGCCCAGCTCCAGGTCGAACCACTCATGGCCCGGCGCTTCGTCGATGGTGGCGTACCAGTCGTCGACCTCGTGCAGGTTGAAGGCGAAGTCGCGGTGCACATCGATGGCCCAGCCGGCCTCGCGCAGGCGCGGCAGGCCCTCGCGGGCGAAGCGCAGCCAGGCTTCGTCGTCGGGCAGCTGGTACATCTCGCCGGCGCTGTCGGGCAGGGCCTTGCTCTGGCGGGTGGCGGGCTTGAAGCCATGCTCGCGCAATGCCTTGCGCAGGGCCTGCTCGGCCTGGGGCTGGCGGCGGATGCGTTGGCTGGTGCTGCCCACCAGACGGCTCAGCGGCTTGTCGTCGCCGCCACTGGCGCGCAGGCCGTCGTAGTCGAACGCCAGTGCGGCGCGGTGCTGCATCTGCCGTTGCATGCGCCCGGTCTTGGGTGTGTAGGCGCTGAACTCGAGGCTGCCGAGGGTCAGGTGCGGGGTCGGCGCGATGTCGTCGAGCTGCTCCTGCTGCACGGTGGTGGGCGTCGGCAGGTGATGGTTGAGGGCGTTGAGCTTGTGGCTGAGGGGCACGATGAGGTGTTCCGGTACATCGGGAGCAAGGGACAGCTGCAGGGCAGTGTGCGGATCCAGGTCGTGGGAAACGCTGCCGACCTCATGGGTGTCGAGGTCGAAGTAGTACAGCGGCACCAGCGGCAGCACGCAATTGAGCGGTTCCTCGCCGTTGTACCACATGCCCCTGTAGTCGCCGTTGCCCAGGCGTACCCAGCGGAAGTCCGCCTGACGAGGCGCGCCCTGAGTCAGCAGGGGCAGGTCTTCGATGAACATCAGGCGCCCGGTGTCCAGCGCCCGCTGCAGCAACTCGCCGCCCTCGAGCCCCTTGAGCGCATAGCCGCGCTCGTGGCCGTAGGGCGCGGTCTGCGCCGAGAGCTGGCGAAGGATGCGCAGGTCCTCTTCCTTGACGAACTTCGGGGGCTCGTAGAGCAGTTCGTACAGCGACTGGATGCGGCTGTAGCGAATGCCGTGCTCTTCGCGGGTGCCCTTGCGCACACGCAATGCGCAACTGCTGTGGTCGTCGTTGAGCGCCAGCTGGTAGCAGACCATGCGGCCCCGTTTGTCTTCGGCGTCGCCCTGTCGGGATGTGGGCGGCTCCAGCCCCTGCAGCCAGTGCTGCAGGTGATGGGGCAACTGGTCGCCGTTGGCCGCGCCGTGTCCGTGGCTGTTGGCCAGGGTATAGAGCGCTGCGGCGCAGTGCTTGCAGTTGGTGCCCACCGGACAGGAGCAGTCGCCGCGCACATGGCATTGCCCGGAGGGGCCGGCAGTGATGATGATCCGCTGGCGGTAGATGTTGCCGCCGCTGCCGTGGCAGGTGGACTCGATGCGCGAGTCGCCGTGGGACTGGATCTGCACCAGGCCCTGTTCGGCGTAGCGTTCGCCACGTTGCAGGGTGGCCGCTGAAAAATCGCGCTTCCAGCTCGGATTCTCGGCTGCCAGCTTCTGCACATCGGCGTTCACGGTTTCACTGCTCCATCATTTCCGGATCCGGCAGCGGGATCTTGCGCATGCCGGCCGGCGAAACCCTGAGCAGCAGCGCCAGGTGCCCGCCATCGAAGAAGGTCAGCTGGCCGGCCTTCATGTTGCTGTTGCTCTGCTTGAGCTGTTCGCTCTGCATCACGCTGCCGTTGCCGTCGAGCTGGTTGACCCAGAAGTTGGCATCGACGGCGATGAAGCGATCTTCCCTGATGCTCAGGTTGCCTTCGATGGGGAAGTGCCCAAACTGCTCGTCACCGGCGCTCACGGCGACGGTATCACCGTCCTGCTGCCAGGCCTTGTGCAGCAGCACGGTGTAGTCGGCGGTGGCCTGCAGGCGGGTGACTTCGTCACCCAGGCCGGTCGGGCGCTCGGCGCCTTTTTCCAGGCGTGGCGCGCCGGCGCTCCAGTCTTCCGGGGCGAATGGGCTGGTGATCGCCGGCACGGCGTTCTGCCGCACCAGGATCATTTCCACCTGGTAGGGGCCTGCGGCGAAGGCAGCCGGCGCGAGCAGGGCCAGCAGCAGGGTCAGGCAACGGATGGCACGCATGAAGCTTCCTTATGGATTTTGTGGAGTGAGGCGCTCGAACAGCGCTTCCAGGGTGTTGAAACGTTCTTCGGGGCGTTCCATCGGCACCAGGAAGCGGAACTGGGTCGCGCCTTCGAACTTGTAGCGTTTGGGCTGGCCCTGGATCAGCTTGATCAGGGTCAGCGGGTCGACCGGTGTCTCGGCCTCGAACTCGAGCTTGCCGCCGTTGGGGCCGGCGTCGACTTTCTTGATGCCGAGCTTTTCCGCCTGCAGCTTGAGCAGGGTCAGGCGCATCAGGTTCTTGGTCGGCTCTGGCAGCAGGCCGAAGCGGTCGATCATTTCCACCTGCAGGTCCTTGAGGCCCTCTTCGTCGGCCGCCGAGGCGATGCGCTTGTAGAGGATCAGGCGCGCATGCACGTCGGGCAGGTAGTCCTCGGGGATCAGCGCCGGCAGGCGCAGGTTGATCTCCGGGCCGCCGCCGAGCGGCTGCTCGAGGTTCGGCTGGGCGCCCTTGCGGATGGCCTTGACCGCGCGCTCGAGCATTTCCATGTACAGGGTGAAGCCGACCGCCTGGATCTGCCCGCTCTGGCCTTCGCCGAGCAGCTCGCCGGCACCACGGATCTCCAGGTCGTTGGTGGCCAGGACAAAGCCGGCGCCCAGGTCCTGGGTGTTGGCGATGGCCTCCAGGCGCTTTTCGGCATCGGCGCTGATCTGCTGGCGCGGTGGCGTCAGCAGGTAGGCGTAGGCCTGGTGGTGGCTACGGCCGACCCGGCCGCGCAGCTGGTGCAGCTGGGCCAGGCCGAACTTGTCTGCGCGCTCGATGACGATGGTGTTGGCGCTGGGCACGTCGATGCCGGTCTCGATGATGGTCGAGGCGATCAGCACGTTGAAGCGCTTGTGGTAGAAGTCGCTCATCACCTGCTCGAGTTCGCGCTCGCGCATCTGCCCGTGGCCGATGCCGATGCGCGCCTCGGGCACCAGTTCGGCCAGTTCCGCAGCGCACTTCTCGATGGTCTTGACGTCGTTGTGCAGGTAGTACACCTGGCCGCCGCGCAGCAGTTCGCGCAGCAGCGCTTCCTTGATCGTGCTCTTGTTCTGCTCCATGACGAAGGTGCGCACCGACAGGCGCCTGGCCGGCGGGGTGGCGATGATCGACAGGTCGCGCATGCCCGACACCGCCATGTTCAGCGTGCGCGGAATCGGCGTTGCGGTCAGGGTGAGGATGTCCACCTCGCTGCGCAGGGCCTTGAGCTGCTCTTTCTGGCGCACGCCGAAGCGGTGCTCCTCGTCGATGATGGCCAGGCCCAGGTCCTTGAAGCGCACATCGTCCTGCAGCAGCTTGTGGGTGCCGATGAGAATGTCGATCTTGCCCTCGGCCAGGTCCGCCGCGGCGCTGGCGACTTCCTTGGCCGACTTGAAGCGGCTCATCACCTCGACCTTCACCGGCCAGTCGGCGAAGCGGTCGCGGAAGCTGTTGTAGTGCTGCTGGGCGAGCAGGGTGGTGGGTACCAGCAATGCGACCTGGCGTCCGCCGTGCACGGCGATGAAGGCGGCGCGCATGGCCACCTCGGTCTTGCCGAAGCCGACGTCGCCACACACCAGGCGGTCCATCGGCTGGCCGGCGAGCATGTCGGCGCGTACCGCCTCGATGGCGGCCTGCTGGTCGGGGGTTTCCTCGAACGGGAAACCGGCGCTGAAGGTGGCGTAGTCGGCGGCCGGGTCGGCGAAGGCGTAGCCTTTGCGCGCGGCGCGGCGGGCATAGATGTCGAGCAGCTCGGCGGCAACATCGCGCACCTGTTCGGCAGCCTTGCGCTTGGCTTTCTGCCAGGCTTCGGAGCCCAGCCGGTGCAGTGGCGCCAGGGCGTCGTCGCTGCCGGTGTAGCGGGCGATCAGGTGCAGGTTGGCCACCGGCACGTAGAGCTTGGCGCCCTCGGCGTATTCGAGGGTGAGGAACTCGGCGGCCTGGCCGTCGATCTCCAGGGTTGCCAGGCCCAGGTAGCGGCCCACGCCGTGGTCGATGTGCACCACCGGGGCGCCTTCGCGCAGCTCGGTGAGGTTCTTGATCACCGCGTCGTTTGCCGCCTCGCCGCGTTTCTCGCGGCGCCGGCGCTGCATCACGCGCTGGCCGAACAGCGGGCTTTCGGCGACCAGGGCCAGGCTGGGGTCGTCCAGCAGCAGGCCGTCGTCCAGCGGCGCGATGGTGATCGCCAGGCGTTCGCCGCCGCTGACGAAGTCGGCCCAGCCGTCGACGGTGTGGGGGCGCAGCTTCAGGCGTTCGAGCAGCTCCAGCAGCACTTCGCGCCGGCCCGCCGATTCCGCCGTGAACAGCACGCGGCCGGGGAACTGGTCGAGGAAGTTCGACAGCTCCGCCAGCGGCTGGTTGGCCTTGGCCTCGATCGCCAGGTTGGGCAGGGCGCGGGCCGGGAAGCGCTCGCGGCCAACGCCGGGCTCGACGTCGTCGGCACCGATCACCACCCGTGGCCATTGCTTGAGGCGGGCGAAGCAGTCCTCCACCGGCATGAACAGCTCCGCCGGCGGCAGCAGTGGCCGGCTGAGGTCGCCGCGGCGTTCTTCATAGCGCCCGCGCACGTCGTTCCAGAAGTGCTCGGCGGCCTGCTCCACGCCCGGCAGGGAGAACACCTGGGTGTCGGCCGGCAGGTAGTCGAACAGGGTGGCGGTCTCTTCGAAGAACAGCGGCAGGTAGTACTCGATACCGGCGGGAATGATGCCGCTGGTGAGGTCCTGGAAGATCGCGCTGCGGCGGAAGTCCACGTCGAAGCGTTCGCGGAAGCGCGCCTTGAAGCGCGTAACCTCGTCCTTCTGCATGGGGAACTCACGCGCCGGCAACAGGCGGATCGAGTCGACCTTGTCGATCGAGCGCTGCGACTCCGGGTCGAAGGTGCGCAGGGTCTCGATCTCGTCGTCGAACAGGTCGATGCGGTACGGCTGCTTGCTGCCCATGGGGAACAGGTCGATCAGCGCGCCGCGCACGGCGAACTCGCCATGCTCGTAGACCGTGTCGACGCAGCGGTAGCCGCTGGCTTCCAGGCGCGTGCGCATCTGCTCGACGTCGATCTTCTGGCCGACGTCCAGCACCAGGCTGCTGCCCAGCAGGAAGCGCGTGGGGGCCAGGCGGTGCAGGGCGGTGGTGATCGGCACGACGAGGATGCCGTGGTCCAGCTCCGGCAGCCGGTAGAGGCTGGCGATGCGCTGGGAGATGATGTCCTGGTGCGGCGAGAACAGGTCGTAGGGCAGGGTTTCCCAATCGGGGAACGGCAGCACCGGCAGCGCCGGCGCGAAGAAGCGCAGCTCCTGCTCGAGGCGGTCGGCCGCCTGGCTGTCGGCGGTCAGCAGCAAGGTGAAGCGACCGGCGGTACTGGCCGCCTCGGCGATGGCCAGGCTCAAGGCGGCGCCGGGCAGGTTGCCCCAGGTTTGTTTGCCGGCCGTGGCCGACATTTGCGGTAGGCGCAGAACTGACACGGGAGATCGGACTCCAAGCGTTGCGGCAAAGAGGTCGATTGTACCGGTGACGGGGCTCGCTGTCAGGCTCGCGAGGGCATGACGACGGGGTCTGGCGTCGGCGACAGGCGCTCATTGCCCGATACGCCGAGGGGCGTCATAATGTAGCCCCTTTTTTGTTCCCCTACATGTGGAAGGTTACCGTGACTCAGAAGCCCGACCAGTGTCTTGGTGAGTGGATCGATCGTGAAGCCCTGGCTGAAGCGATGATCCCGCTTATCGGTCAGCTCTACCGCAACAACAACGTGGTGAGCTCGATCTATGGCCGCAGCCTGATCAACCGTTCGGTTATCTCGATCCTCAAAGCCCACCGCTTTGCTCGTCACCGTCAGACCGACGAGACCGAGCTGTCCGTCCACGAGACGTTCCCCCTGCTCAAGGCCATGAGCGAGCTGAAGCTGGGCGCCGCCTCGGTGGACCTGGGCAAGCTGGCCAACAAGTTCAAGGTCGAAGGCAACGGCCGCAGCGCCGAGCAGTTCGTCCGTGACGAACTGGCCGACGTCGTGGGTCAGCAGAACGCTTCCGCACGCAAGGGCACCGACGTCGTCCTGTACGGTTTCGGCCGTATCGGCCGCCTGCTGGCGCGCATCCTCATCGAGAAGACCGGTGGCGGCGACGGCCTGCGCCTGCGCGCCATCGTCGTGCGCAAGGGCGCCGAGAACGACCTGGTCAAGCGCGCCAGCCTGCTGCGCCGCGACTCGGTGCACGGTCCGTTCGACGGCACCATCGTCATCGATGAAGCCAACAACACCATCACCGCCAATGGCAACCTGATCCAGGTGATCTACGCCAAGAGCCCGAGCGAAGTCGACTACACCCAGTACGGCATCCACGATGCGCTGATCGTCGACAACACCGGCGTATGGCGTGACGCCGACGGCCTCGGCCAGCACCTGGCCTGCCCGGGCGCCGCCCGCGTGATCCTCACCGCACCTGGCAAGGGCGCGCTGAAGAACATCGTGCACGGCATCAACCACGGCGACATCAGCGCCGACGACAAGATCATCTCGGCGGCGTCCTGCACCACCAACGCCATCGTGCCGGTGCTCAAGGCCATCAACGACCAGTACGGCATCGTCAACGGCCACGTCGAAACCGTTCACTCGTTCACCAACGACCAGAACCTGATCGACAACTTCCACAAGGGCAGCCGTCGTGGCCGCGCCGCGCCGCTGAACATGGTCATCACCGAGACCGGTGCCGCCACCGCCGCCGCCAAGGCACTGCCAGTGCTCAAGGGCAAGCTGACCGGCAACGCCATTCGTGTGCCGACGCCGAACGTGTCGATGGCCATTCTCAACCTGAACCTCGAGAAGGCCACCAACCGCGAAGAGCTGAACGAGTACCTGCGCCAGACCGCCATGCACTCGGAGCTGCACAAGCAGATCGACTACGTCAGCTCCCAGGAAGTGGTATCGACCGACTTCGTTGGTTCGCGCCACGCCGGTGTGGTCGACGCCGAGGCGACCATCTGCAACGACAACCGCGTTGTCCTGTACGTGTGGTACGACAACGAGTTCGGTTACAGCTGCCAGGTGGTACGCGTGATGGAAGACATGGCCGGTGTGAACCCGCCAGCGTTTCCACGCTGATCCGCTTGTAATGCGTTGAGAAAACGGGAACCTTCGGGTTCCCGTTTTTTTTGCTCCCCGCATCAGCGCGGTCTCTTTGTAGGAGCGGCCTTGTGCCGCGAAAGGGCTGCGTAGCAGCCCCGGCAATTGTGGCAGTGACGCTGAAAACCTGGGGCCGCCTTGCGGCCCTTTCGCGGCACAAGGCCGCTCCTGCAAAGAGACCGCTCAACCGAGAGATCCATATTGCGCACAGTTCTTCTGTTCTGCCTGTTGTTGCTGTCAGCCTGCAATCAAGGCCCCACCCTCGAGCGCTTCGGCGGCCCGACCATGGGCAGCAGCTACAGCATCCAGTACGTGCGCCAACCCGGCGACCCGGCGCCCGAGCAGGTCCAGGCCGAGGTCGAGGCCATCCTCCAGGCCATCGACGCCCGCTACTCCACCTACCGCGGCGACTCCACCGTCAGCCGTTTCAACCAGCTTGCGGCCAACCAGTGCCTGCCCATCGACGCCGACCTGTTCGAGCTGGCCAGCTTCGGCCAGCACTTGGCCGAGCAGAGCCAAGGCGCCTTCGATCTCACCGTCGAGCCGCTGCTCGACCTCTGGGGCTTCGGCCCCCAGGCCCGCGAGATGCAGGTGCCCGACCCGCAGACGCTGGCCCGAGCGCGTGAGCGCGTGGGCTATCGGCACCTGCGCATCGAGGGTGACGCCCTGTGCAAGGACGCTCCCATCGAGCTGGATTTCAACAGTATCGCCGCCGGCCACGCCGTCGACCTGATCGCTAAGCGCCTGCGCGCCATGGGCATCGAGGCGTTTCTCGCCGAAGCCACTGGCGAGCTCAAGGCCGTGGGCCGCAAGCCCGATGGCAGTGCCTGGCGGGTGGCCCTGGAGCTGCCGCGCGAGGACCGCCAGATCGCCCGCCAGGTCATCGGCGTGGAGGACATGGCCGTGTCGACCTCGGGTGACTATCGGCATTATTTCGAGGACAATGGCCGGCGCTATTCGCACACCTTCGATGCCCGTCTCGGGCGCCCGGTCGAGCACGACCTGGCGGCGGTGACGGTGCTCGACGCCTCGGCGCTGCAGGCCGACGGCTACTCGACTCTGTTGCTGATCCTCGGGCCGCAGCAAGGCTGGGATTTCGCTATCGCCCACGGCATCGCCGCGGTGCTGGTGACCAGAGTCGAGGGTGGTTTCGTCTCCCGTTCCACGCCGGCCTTCGAGCGGGTGGTGAAAGGCGAGTGAAAGGCAAGCCACGGATGATCAATGCCAGGGAAACGGTGAAACGACATGTAGTGCAGGCAATAATGGCCTACGACGCGACCAAGGGTTAATGTGCGCGGCGTTCACGCTTGATTAGACTGCACCCGAATTTTCTCATGGCGCCCCGGCGACATGATCGCGCCCCGCGGCCATCCGGCCGGCGGGCCAGTTCTGAAGGAGTACGCATGGCTGTCTACAACTACGACGTAGTGGTGCTGGGTTCCGGCCCGGCCGGAGAAGGCGCGGCAATGAACGCCGCCAAAGCAGGGCGCAAGGTGGCCATGGTCGACAGCCGTCGCCAGGTCGGCGGCAACTGCACCCACCTGGGCACCATCCCGTCCAAGGCGCTGCGTCACTCCGTGCGGCAGATCATGCAGTTCAACACCAACCCGATGTTCCGTGCCATCGGCGAGCCGCGCTGGTTCTCCTTCCCCGACGTGCTCAAGAGCGCCGAGAAGGTCATCAGCAAGCAGGTCGCCTCGCGCACCGGCTACTACGCGCGCAACCGCGTCGATGTGTTCGTCGGCACCGGCAGCTTCGCCGACGAGCAGACCGTCGAAGTGGTCTGCCCCAACGGCGTGGTCGAGAAGCTCAACGCCAAGCACATCATCATCGCCACCGGCTCGCGTCCGTACCGTCCGGCCGACATCGACTTCCACCACCCGCGCGTCTACGACAGCGACACCATCCTCAGCCTGAGCCACACCCCGCGCAAGCTGATCGTCTACGGCGCCGGGGTGATCGGTTGCGAATACGCCTCGATCTTCAGCGGCCTGGGTGTGCTGGTCGAACTGGTCGACAACCGTGGCCAGCTGCTGAGCTTCCTTGACTCGGAAATCTCCCAGGCGCTGAGCTACCACTTCAGCAACAACAACATCACCGTGCGCCACAACGAGGAATACGACCGCGTCGAAGGCCTGGACAACGGGGTGATCCTGCACCTGAAGTCGGGCAAGAAGATCAAGGCCGACGCATTGCTGTGGTGCAACGGCCGTACCGGCAACACCGACAAGCTGGGCCTGGAGAACATCGGCATCAAGGTCAACAGCCGTGGCCAGATCGAGGTCGACGAGACCTACCGCACCAGCGTGCCGAACATCTACGGCGCCGGTGACGTGATCGGCTGGCCGAGCCTGGCCAGCGCCGCCCACGACCAGGGCCGCTCGGCCGCCGGCAGCATCGTCGACAACGGCAGCTGGCGCTTCGTCAACGACGTGCCGACCGGCATCTACACCATTCCGGAGATCAGCTCGATCGGCAAGAACGAGCAGGAACTGACCCAGGCCAAGGTGCCCTACGAAGTGGGCAAGGCCTTCTTCAAGAGCATGGCCCGCGCACAGATCGCCGGCGAGCCGCAAGGCATGCTGAAGATCCTGTTCCACCGCGAGACCCTGGAAGTCCTCGGCGTGCACTGCTTCGGCTACCAGGCCTCGGAGATCGTCCACATCGGCCAGGCGGTGATGAACCAGCCGGGCGAGCAGAACAACCTGAAGTACTTCGTCAACACCACCTTCAACTACCCGACCATGGCCGAGGCCTATCGGGTAGCTGCCTATGATGGTCTGAACCGGCTTTTTTGAGCGGCTCCGACCGGTGGCCTGAGCCGGTCGGGGAGACCGATTTCAGCCCTACCCGAGGGTGGTCCTGGCCAAACCGGGAAAGTCTGTAATCAGGCTGTCCACGCCAAAGTCGGCGAGCCGGCGCATCAGCGCCGGTTCGTTGACCGTCCATACCGACACGTGCAGACCCTGGCGCTGCGCCTTGATCAGGCGCTCTGGGGTGCACAGCGTCCAGTTCAGCGCCAGCATCTCGCAGTCGTAGTTCTGCGCGACCTTCAGCGGGTCGAGCCAGGCGTACTCGGCAACCAGTCCGCGCTTGATGTCGGGCACCAGTTCCAGGGCGGCGCCCAGCACTTCTCGTGAGCTCGAGGTGATGGTCACCTTGTCCAGCAGGCCATGCTGCTGGGCCAGTTCGCGGATTGCCAGCACGGTGCTGGCGGCGCGGGTGCGCGAGGCGCTCTTGACCTCCAGCTGCCAGTGCTCGAAGGCGCATTTTTCGAACAGCTCTTCAAGGCGCGGGATAGGGCAGGGCTGCACATGGCCCGGGCCGCCCTTGCGCGCGTCGTAGGTCACCAGGTCTGCCGCCGTGTGTTCGACCACCTTGCCGCGTCGACCGGTGGTGCGCTTGAGGGTCGGGTCGTGGATCACCATCAGCTCGTTGTCGGCCGACAGGTGCAGGTCGAGTTCGCAGCGGTCCACGCCATGGGACAGGCACTGGCGAAAGCTCTGCAGGGTATTCTCGGGCGCTTCGCCCTTGGCGCCGCGGTGGCCATAGATTAAGGTCACGTTCGTTCCTTCAAATCAGAGAAAAGGGCTTCAGGAAGCGGGGTCGTTCTGTTCCAGCGCCTGGCGGCGTTGCTGTTGCTGGCGCTGCAGGATGTAGCGGGCCAGCAGCTGGCGCTGGGCGTCGGTCATGTCGATGAACTCGGTGCCTACCTCGTAGTCGCCATCCGGGCGCGGGTCGCAGTGGGTGACCCGGCCGCGCAGCAGCAGGCCATGGGCGCGGGGCATCAGCACCATCTTTACCTTGACCCGGGTGCCCGGGGCGATCTTCTGCGCCTGGGCGAACTCGATGCCGCCTTCGGAGATGATCACCGGTTGCGGCTCGCCGATCTCGCCGATCAGGCTCTGGGCGACCACCGCGCTGAGCAGGTCGAGGCGTTTGTTCTGGGCGCGCAGGAAGGCGGCCAGGGTACGGTCCTTCTCGCTCAACTGGCGCAGCAGGTGCTGCGATTCGAAGTCCGAAAGGTGCAGCTCGCTGAGCAGGTTGAACAGCTCTGAATCATCCTGCAACAGTTCTGTCTCAAGGGCTTCGGCCGCGCTGAGGGGGTTGATTTGAAGTGCGATCCGATCTTCGATGCGGTAGTATTCGCGGCGATCTTCTTCGTCTAATGTCGTCATGGCGAACCCAAGGTTACGGCGGTGGTCCGAGTGTAAAGCCGCCGCAGGCGCCTCGCCACAAGGACGTTCCCTTTCATCCGAACAAGCCCCGACATGTTCAGACCTCTATTCGTATTCATTGGTACGCGCTACACCCGTGCCAAGCGCCGCAATCACTTCGTCTCGTTCATTTCGCTCACCTCGATGATCGGCCTCGCCCTGGGCGTGGTGGTGATGATCGTGGTGCTCTCGGTGATGAACGGGTTCGACCACGAGATGCGTACCCGTGTGCTGGGGATGATCCCCCACGCCACGCTGGAGACCGGCCAGCCGATTGACGACTGGCAGGCCCTCGCTTCTAAAGTAAAGCAGAATCCGCAGGTGCTGGCGGTCGCGCCGTTCACCCAGATGCAGGGCCTGCTGACCCATGAAGGCAAGGTGCAGAAGGTGCTGCTCAACGGCATCGACCCGGCCCGCGAGCGCGAGGTGTCGATCATCGACAAGTTCGTCCTCGACGGCAGCCTCGACAAGCTGGCGCCGGGCGAGTGGGGCATCATGATCGGCGACAAGGCCGCGCAGAAGCTGGGCGTGGGCATCGGCGACAAGCTGACCTTCGTCGCCCCCGAGGTCAGCGTCACCCCGGCGGGGATGTTCCCGCGCATGAAGCGCTTCACCGTGGTCGGCACCTTCCATGTCGGCGCCGGCGAGATCGACGGCTACCTGGGCCTGACCAACATCGCCGACCTGTCGCGCCTGCACCGCTGGAAGGCCGACCAGGTCCAGGGCGTGCGCCTGAAGTTCGACGACCTGTTCCAGGCCCCGCGAGCCGCCTGGGCCATCGCCCAGCAGCTGGGCGAGCAGGAGTTCTACCCGCGTGACTGGACCCGCACCCACGGCAACCTGTACCAGGCGATCCGCATGGAGAAATCCATGATCGGCCTGCTGTTGCTGCTGATCGTCGCGGTGGCGGCGTTCAACATCATTTCCACCTTGGTGATGGTGGTCAACGACAAGCGCGGCGACATCGCCATCCTGCGCACCCTGGGCGCCACGCCCGGGCAGATCATGGCCATCTTCATGGTCCAGGGCACGGTGATCGGCGTGGTCGGCACGCTGATCGGCGCGGTGCTGGGCATCCTCGGCGCGCTCAACGTGAGCGCGGCCATCGCCGGCATCGAGACCCTGATCGGGCACAAGTTCCTCAATGCCGACGTGTACTTCATCGATTACCTGCCATCGCAGATCCAGGCCCAGGACGTGTATATGGTCTGTGGCGCGGCGCTGGTCCTGAGTTTCTTCGCCACCCTGTATCCGGCCTGGCGCGCCTCGCGCACCCAGCCGGCAGAGGCGCTACGTTATGAGTGAGTCGCGCATGAGTGATAAAGCCGTGTTGAGCTGCCGCAACCTGGGCAAGAGCTACGAGGAAGGCCCGGAGTCGGTTCAGGTCCTGTCGGGGTTGAACCTCGAGCTGCACCCGGGCGAGCGGGTGGCCATCGTCGGCAGCTCGGGCTCGGGCAAGAGTACCTTGCTCAACCTGCTCGGCGGCCTCGACACGCCGACCCAGGGCAGCGTCTGGTTGGCCGGCGAGGAGCTGTCGGCGCTGGGTGAGCGGGCCCGTGGCCTGCTGCGCAACCGCGCCCTGGGCTTCGTCTACCAGTTCCACCACCTGCTGGCGGAGTTCACCGCCCTGGAAAACGCCTGCATGCCGCTGCTGATCGGCAAGACACCGATCGCCGAGGCCCGCGAGCGTGCCGAGGCGCTGCTCAAGCGCGTCGGCCTGGGGCACCGGTTGAATCACAAGCCGGCCGAATTGTCCGGTGGCGAGCGCCAGCGCGTGGCGATCGCCCGCGCCCTGGTCAACCGCCCGGGCCTGGTGATGCTCGACGAGCCCACCGGCAACCTCGACCACCACACGGCCATGGGTATCCAGGAACTGATGCGAGAGCTGTCCACGCATTCGCAGACCGCCTTCCTGGTGGTGACCCACGACCTCAACCTGGCGCGCCAGATGGACCGCGTGCTGAGCCTGGAAGACGGGCGCCTGGTGGCGATCTGAATCGCCTGCGCGGGGCGCCCCGAGGCGTCCCGGTTCACACTTAGATTGGGTATCCCTGTTCATGTTCAGACCCTTGTCCTTGTTCATCGGTGCTCGCTACACCCGTGCCAAGCGTCGCAACCACTTCATCTCGTTCATTTCCATGACCTCGATGATCGGGCTGTCGCTTGGCGTGCTGGCGATGATCACGGTGCTGTCGGTGATGAACGGTTTCCAGCGCGAGATGAGTTCGCGCGTGTTGGGCCTGGTGCCCCATGCCGCGATCCTTGGCGCGCAACCGCTGGATGACTGGCGCAAGGTCGCCAGCGCCGCCGAAGGCAACCCGGCGGTGATGGCCGCGGCGCCGATCACCGAGATGGAGGGCATGCTCTCGTACAAGGGGGCGATGCAGCCGATCCAGGTTGCCGGCATCGACCCGGCCGAGGAGGGCAAGGTCTCCATTGTCACCCAGCATATTGTCCAGGGCAGCCTGCAGGCGCTGGTGCCCGGTGAGTACGGCGTGGTGATCGGTGAATTGACCGCCCGGCGTTTTCGCCTGAACACCGGCGACAAGCTGACCCTGATCGTTCCGGAAATCAGCAAGGAGCCAGGCGGCATCACCCCGCGCATGCAGCGCCTGACCGTGGTCGGCATCTTCAAGGTCGGCGCCGAGCTGGATGGCTCCCAGGCCTATATCCATGTCGCCGACGCCGGCGAGATGCAGCGCTGGGCGCCGGGCCAGGTGCAGGGCGTGCGCCTGAAACTGCACGACCTGTACGCCGCGCCGCAGGTGTCCAAGGCCATCGCTGCGGGGCTGGGCGACGGCTACCGCGCCGATGACTGGTCGCACACCCAGGGCAGCCTGTTCAGCGCGATGAAGATGGAAAAGACCATGATCGGCCTGCTGCTGATGATGATCATCGCCGTGGCCGCCTTCAACATCATCGCCACCCTGGTGATGGTGGTGAACGACAAGGGCGCGGATATCGCCATCCTGCGCACCATCGGCGCGACGCCGGCGCAGATCATGGGCACGTTCATGGTCCAGGGCAGTCTGATCGGCATCGTCGGCACGCTGATCGGCGGCGTGCTCGGGGTGATCCTGGCGCTGAATGTCAGTGCGGTGGTCGGCTGGGTCGAGCGGGTCAGCGGGCAGCACATCTTCACCTCCGACATCTACTTCATCAGCAGCCTGCCGTCGGAACTGCAGTGGGGCGACGTGGCGATCATCTGCGTGGCCGGGCTGGTGATGAGCTTCCTGGCGACCATCTACCCTGCGTACCGCGCCTCGCAGATCGAGCCGGCGATGGCGTTGCGTTACGAGTAAGCGCTATCGCGGGGCAAGCCCGCTCCCACGCCGGTCTTTGATGCCTGCAAGTATGAGGTCTGGCGTGGGAGCGGGCTTGCCCCGCGATGCTCGTACACGAACCATGAAACATCCGGTACCGCTTCCCTTCGCTGTCGATTGCATTGGCCATCTACCTTGAGAATTTTACTTCAAGGAGATCGACATGGATCGTCCCGCTTCCCACCGCCTGCGCCACGGCAGGTGTTCCGAGCCTAGCCGGGTCTACTTGCTGACCAGCACGACCAGGGACCGCTTTCCATTTTTTGAAGATTTCCAGGCTGCTCGTTGCTTGCCTTTCCATTTCAATCAGGCTGAGCAGGAGGGGTCTTTGTGCAGCCTCGCATGGGTGGTCATGCCTGATCACTTTCACTGGCTGATCAAGTTGGGAGATGACACGCTCGCTACGATTATGCGGCGATTCAAGTCGCGCAGCCGATGTTCGCTGTTCAAGCTTGGAAAACTGAAAGGACCATTATGGCAGCCGGGCTATCACGACAGGGCGCTGAGGCGGGAGGAAGATCTTCGCGAATTTGCCAGGTATGTGGTGGCTAATCCCTTGAGGGCAGGTTTGGTCAGGCGGCTTGGGGATTATCCTCATTGGGATGCTATCTGGCTATAGTCCATCGCGGGGCAAGCCCGCTCCCACGCCAGACCTCCTGTTTCCAGGCATCATAATCTGGCTCCCACGGCAGACCTCATATTTCCAGCCATCATAATATGGCGTGGGAGCGGGCTTGCCCCGCGATGAGGGCTACGCAGGCAACTCGATCACGAACCGCGTCCACCCACCTTCGCACTCCGCCCGAATCTTCCCGCCGTGGGCCTGCACGATCGAGCGGGTGATGGCCAGCCCCAGTCCCGCATGCTCGCTGCTGCCCTCCTGGCGCGCCGGGTCTGCCCGATAGAAACGGTCGAACAGCCGCTCCAGCAGTTGCGGGGCGATCGCCGGCCCACTGTTGGCCACCTCGATGCGCAACCCCGGCGCAAGGCTCACACGGATCTCGCCACCCGCCGGGGTAAAGCGCAGGGCGTTGTCCAGCAGGTTCGACAAGGCCCGGCGCAGCATGTGCCGGTCGCCTTCGACATGCGCCTGACCCTCGCGTGACAGCCTGACCTCGGCTTCCTCGGCCAGCGGCGCGTAATACTCCAGCAGCGCATCGATCTCGGTCGCCAGGTCCAGCGCCTGGCTATTGGGCATCAGCAGGCCGTGGTCGGCCTTGGCCAGGTAGAGCATGTCGTTGACCAGCTGGGCCATCCACTGCAGTTCCTCGAGATTGCCATGCAGGGCCTCGCGGTAGTCCTCGAGGCTGCGCGGGCGGGTGAGGGTGACCTGGGTATGGGTCAGCAGGTTGGACAGTGGTGTGCGCAATTCGTGGGCGATATCGGCGGAGAATGCCGACAGGCGCTGGAAGGCGTCGTCCAGGCGCTGCAGCATGGCGTTGACCGTGCCGGCCAGCTCGGCCAGCTCCTCGGGCATTTCGGCGACCGGCAGGCGGGTGGTCAGTGAGCGCGCGTTGACGCTGGCGGCGACCTTGCCCATCCGCCGCAGCGGCTTCAGGCCACGGCGCACGGCCCAGGCACCCAGCAGCGCGGTGACCAGCGCGCTGAGGCCGACCGTGAGCCAGATCAGGCGCTGCATGCCTTGCAGGAAGTGCTGGTGATGGGTGATGTCGAGGAACAGGGTCAGCTGCGGCGAGGCGGGCCGGGTTTCGTCCAGCGGCAGGCTCAGCCCGCGGTAGTCGATGCCCTGGGTATGCAGGGTGGCCAGGCCGGGCTGATTCGGGGCGTCCGGCAGGTCGCTGCGGCTGGCGAACCAGGTGGTGCCGTCGACCGCGCGCACGCGCAAGGCCAGGTCGGACTGATGGCTCAACTCGTTGAGCAGCCCCGGCAGGCGCGTGGCCAGTTGCTCGGAACTGGTGACGCCGTCAAGCAGGCTGCGCATCAGCGACAGACGGCCGCTGAGCAGCTGCTGGTCGAGCTCGACGAAGTGCTGCTCGCTGGCGCGGCTGAACAGCAGGCCGGCGCCCAGCGAAACACTGGCGGTGCAGGCGGCGAACAGCAGCGCCAGGCGGCTGCCGAGGGACAGGCGGCGCATCAGTCCTGGCGCTCCTCGAGCACGTAGCCCATGCCGCGCACGGTATGGATCAGCTTGGTGGTGTGAAGGTCGTCGATCTTCAGGCGCAGGCGGCGGATGGCCACCTCGATGACGTTGGTGTCGCTGTCGAAGTTCATGTCCCACACCTGCGAGGCGATCAGCGACTTGGGCAGCACCTCGCCCTGGCGGCGCAGCAGCAGTTCGAGCAGGGCGAATTCCTTGGCGGTCAGGTCGACGCGCTGGCCGGCCCGCTCGGCGCGGCGGCGGATCAGGTCAAGGCGCAGGTCGGCCAGGCTCAGGCAGGTGTCCTGGCTGGCGCTGGCGCCTCGGCGCAGCAGGCTGCGCACCCGGGCCAGCAGCTCGGAGAAGGCGAACGGCTTGACCAGGTAGTCGTCGGCACCCAGCTCCAGGCCGTGGACACGGTCCTCGACGGCATCGCGGGCGGTGAGGAACAGCACCGGCGTGTCCAGCCCGGCCTGGCGCACGGCCTGGAGGATCTGCCAGCCGTTGCGCCCCGGCAGCATCACATCGAGGATCAGCAGGTCGTGGTCGCCGGTCAGGGCCAGGTGCTGGCCGGTGTCGCCGTCGTTGGCCAGCTCAGTGGCGAAGCCGGCTTCGCTCAGGCCCTGGCTCAGGTACTGGCCGGTCTTGGCCTGGTCTTCGACGATCAGCAGTTTCATGTGTTTACCAACGGTTAGGGCCAACGTGATGCCGAAATGATACGTGACGATCCGGCGGCCTGCCCAAGCTGACAAAGTTGTAATCTTCCCGTCAGCCAGCTGCCAGCCAGCCTTTTCGAGAATGGCCTCATTCTCCCAGAACGACCCGGAGTCACCCATGAAACACCTGTTCATCGCCGCCGCCCTCGCACTGGTCAGCCTGCCGAGCTTCGCCGACAGCGGCAAACCCTTCGCCTTCGGCGAGCCGGCCGAGGCGGCCAAGGCCACCCGCACCGTCGAGGTGGTGCTCAAGGACATCGCCTTCGAACCCAAGAACATCAAGGTCAAGGCCGGCGAGACCGTGCGCTTCGTGCTGGTCAACCAAGGCAAGCTGCCCCACGAGTTCAACCTGGGCGACAAGGCCATGCATGCCGAGCACCAGAAGGAAATGATCGCCATGCAGGGCAAGATGTTCACCGCCGGCATGAACCACGAAGGCATGGACCATGGCCAGATGGATCACGGCCAGATGGGCGCTGGCCACGGCCATGACGGCGGCAATACCGTGCTGGTGCAGCCCGGCCAGCGCGCCGAGCTGACCTGGACCTTCCGCAAGTCGGCGCCCATCGAGTTCGCCTGCAACGTGCCGGGCCACTATCAGGCAGGCATGGTCGGCCCGCTGACCATCGAGTGACAACGGCTCCAAGGCGGGGTGCAAAACCGGTAGACTAGGGGCAATTTCGAACCTTCAGGTCAGTTTCCATGCATCCCGCCGCCGAACACTCCCCGCTGGGCAAGTCCAGCGAATACATCGCCACCTACACCCCCTCGCTGCTGTTCCCGATTCCCCGCCTGGCCAAATGGGCCGAGCTGGGTGTGAGCGGCGATGCGCTGCCGTGGCAGGGCGTGGACTTCTGGAACTGCTTCGAGCTGTCCTGGCTGCTGCCTTCGGGCAAGCCGGTGGTGGCCATCGGTGAGTTCGCCATCCCGTGCGATTCGCCGAACATCATCGAGTCCAAGTCCTTCAAGCTGTACCTCAACTCGCTGAACCAGACGGTGTTCGAGTCGGTGGAGGCGTTGCAGGCGTGCCTGGTGCAGGACCTGTCCGCCGCAGCCGGCAAGCCGGTCGCGGTCAAGGTCAGCACCCTGGCCGAGGTCGAGGGGCAGGGCGTGACCGCGCTGCCGGGCCTGTGCATCGATGCGCTGGATGTGAACATCAGCAACTACGAGCAGCCGCAACCGGAGCTGCTGCGTTGCGCGTCGGAGCGCGTGGTGGAAGAGACGGTGCACAGCCACCTGCTCAAATCCAACTGCCCGGTCACCGGCCAGCCGGACTGGGGTAGCGTGGTGGTGGAGTACAAGGGCCAGGCGCTGGATCATGCCAGCCTGCTGACCTACCTGATCAGCTTCCGCCAGCATGCCGACTTCCACGAACAATGCGTGGAGCGGATCTACCTGGACCTGAAAAACCTGCTCAAGCCTGAGCACCTGACGGTGTATGCGCGGTATGTGCGTCGTGGCGGGCTGGATATCAACCCGTACCGCAGCACCGGGGCGATCAGCCCGCAGAATCTGCGACTGGTGCGTCAGTAATGTAATGGGGCCGCGTTTGCGGCCCCATTCGGTTCAGATCCCCATGCTGTGCAGCGAGTTGACGATGCTGCGCAGGGTCGCCGTGAGGTCGGGGTGATCGGCTTCGAAGCGTTCGATGGCGAGGTTCACGCCATCGACGAGGTTGTTGTCGGGCGTGGCTTCTTCAAGCTTGAGCTGGGCTTCGATCTGCCTCGCCTCCTCATGCAGACTGGCCAGCTCTTCTTCCGAAAGCGGCACATTGCGATCCAGTTGCTCGCGCAGGCTATTAAGGCGCTCTTGCAGTTCGCGGGCAGGCATTGTTCGTTCTCCATCAATGGCTTGGCAAACCATGGACCTCGGCGAAGCGGCAAAGGTTCTGGCCTGCCTTCTAGCGTAATCCACCTGCCGCAGCTTTGCATGACCCGCATCAACGGGGATGTATCAGGGTTTCTCGCCCTTGTGCCGGCGCTGGGCGATGTCCGCCAGGCACGTGTCGAGGGATTCCAGGTGATCGATCACCGAGTGCACGCCCAGCCCGAACAGCGCCAGGGTGGCCTTGCCACGGGTGCGCTCCTGTTCCTGCCGGGTCATGGCCTGCCATTGGCTGGAGCCCAGGTCGCAGGCCGCCAGGCCCACTGTCCACAGGCCGGCGTTGAGCCCAGCCTGCAACAGCCGCGGCTCGCCGCTGACCAGCACGCAGCCGTCCAGGCGCTGGCTGTCGAGGCTCATCAGCGCCTGCCAGCAGGCGTTGGGCGCCGGCCACTTGCAGCCATTGACCAAGTGGCCTGGCAGCCAGTCGGGCAGCACGCTGCTCAGGCGCTTGCCCTGGGCGACGCTGAGTTCGTCGAGCCAGATGCACGGCACGGCCTGTGAGCGCAGGTGGTGAAGGGAGTCCAGGGCACCGGGGGCGGGCAGGGTGCCGCCGTCGGTTGCCTGGACCAGACAGCCGCGCAGTCCGAACAGCACGGCGGTGAAGGCGGGTGCGTCTTGCATGGCAACGTCCCTAAATACCCCGCAAGCTACCCGGCGATTGTGACCAAGGGATGACGACTACAGTTGTTCACAAAATCTTGACAGAGATATGTAAAACTACCGCTCAGCCAGCAAGCCAGTATACTTGCGCCCTATCGGGCAGCGCGCCAAAGGCCGTTGCCGCCGTGAAATCCGATGGAGAAACATCTATGCGTAGGATCGGTGCCGGAGTGATCGAGCGAGTCACCCAGGCCTGTGTCTGCGCCAGCTTGCTGCTGGCGCCCGTGGCAGCCACCCAGGCGGCCACCGAGGAGGACCCGTGGGAGTCGGTCAACCGACCGATCTTCAGGTTCAACGATGTCCTCGACACCTATGCCCTCAAGCCGCTGGCCCAGGGTTACCAGTTCGTCACCCCGCAGTTCCTCGAGGATGGCATCCATAACGTCTTCCGCAATCTGGGCGACGTTACCAACCTGGCCAACAATGTGCTGCAGCTCAAGCCCCATGCGGCGGGTGTCGACACGGCGCGGCTGATCGTCAACACCACCTTCGGCCTGGGCGGCTTCTTCGATGTCGGCACCAAGATGGGCCTGCAGCGCAACGACGAGGACTTCGGCCAGACCCTCGGCTACTGGGGCGTGCCCAGCGGGCCGTACGTGGTCATTCCGTTCCTTGGCCCGAGCACCGTGCGTGACGGCCTGGCCAAGTACCCGGACACCTACACCGAACCCTACCGCTACATCGACCATGTGCCGACTCGCAACTCGCTCATGGCAGTGGACGTGATCGACACCCGCGCCAGCCTGCTGTCGGCAGAGAAACTGATCCAGGGCGACAAGTACATCTTCCTGCGCAACGCCTACCTGCAGAACCGCGAGTTCAAGGTCAAGGACGGCCAGGTCGAAGACGACTTCTGATCGACCGGCTCACGCAAAAGGCGACCTTCGGGTCGCCTTTTTCGTAACAGTTCAATGCATGGCCAGGATGCGCAGGCCGAATTTCTGCGCGCCGCCGGGCTGGTCGGCGATCCACACCACTTCGGTGCTGGCGTGCAAGCCGGCGAGGGCGGCGTGGTCGGAGTCGATGCGCACCTCGAGCTGGTCGCCCACCTTGAAACGCTGCGGTGCCTGGACCTGCATGCCGCTGCTGGAGAGGTCGATGCACACGGCGCTGATCACCTGGCCGGCGTGCAGCAGGCTGACCTCGGTTTCAATGCGCATGCGTATGAAATCGCGTTTTTCGCTGTAATCCACGGGAGGCTGGGACATGCTTGCATCCTTTCGTCAGGTTGCGCCGATGTGCTTTCTTATAACGCCGGGTGATTTGCCCTGTAAAGTGCGCGGAAGTCTTCCTTGCCATGCTTGAAACGCCAGGCGGATGGGAGTACCGTCAGCGCCTTACAGGGCACCTCGCTATTTGCCGGACCAGTCTTCTTGTCCTACAACTCAAATAGAGAGTGGCTAGAGAGCATTCCAGTAGCCGTCTGTCGGTCCTTCACAGCCGCTACGCCAACCCAAATCTGGCGCCGTTCGCCCACATGCAGAAACCCAGTGCAACGCTGCTGATCATCGATGACGACGAGGTGGTCCGTGCCAGTCTCGCCGCCTATCTGGAAGACAGCGGCTTCAGCGTCCTCCAGGCCGGCAACGGCCAGCAGGGCCTCCAGGTCTTCGAAGCACACCAGCCCGACCTCGTGATCTGCGATCTGCGCATGCCGCAGATGGGCGGCCTCGAACTGATCCGCCGGATCAGCGAGCGCGCGCCGCAGTTGCCGGTGATCGTGGTGTCCGGTGCCGGCGTCATGAGCGACGCGGTCGAAGCCCTGCGCCTGGGCGCAGCGGACTACCTGATCAAGCCCCTGGAAGACCTGGCCGTGCTCGAGCACTCGGTGCGCCGCGCCCTCGACCGCTCGCGCCTGGTGCTGGAAAACCAGCGCTACCGGGAGAAGCTCGAAGCCGCCAACCGCGAGCTGGAGGCCAGCCTGCACCTGCTGCAGGAGGACCAGACCGCCGGTCGCCAGGTGCAGATGAACATGCTCCCGGAAAACCCCTGGGTGGCCGGCGAGTTCGCCTTTGAGCACCAGATCATCCCGTCGCTGTACCTGTCGGGCGATTTCGCCGACTACTTCCGCGTGGATGACCGGCGCATCGCCTTCTACCTGGCGGACGTCTCCGGCCACGGTGCCTCGTCGGCATTCGTCACGGTGCTGCTCAAGTTCATGACCACGCGCCTGCTGTTCGAATTCAAGCGTGGCGGCAAGATGCGCGAGTTCAAGCCTTCACAGGTGCTCAGCCACATCAACCGCGGGCTGATCAACTGCAAGCTGGGCAAGCATGTGACCATGGTCGGTGGCGTCATCGACGAGGACACCGGCCTGCTCACCTACAGCGTCGGCGGCCACTTGCCGCTGCCGGTGCTGTACACCCCGGGCCAGGCCCGCTACCTGGAAGGCCGCGGCCTGCCGGTGGGGTTGTTCGACGAGGCCAGTTACCAGGACCAGGTGCTGGAGCTGCCACCGCAGTTCAGCCTCACCCTGATGTCCGATGGCATTCTGGACCTTTTGCCCGGGGACACACTCAAAGATAAGGAAGCGGCCTTGCCGGAAATCGTCAAGGCGGCGGGTGGTAGCCTGGAGGGGCTGCGCCAACGATTCGAATTGGCTACGCTTGGGGAGATGCCGGATGATATCGCCCTATTGGTGTTGAGCAGGAACCTTGAATGAGTACTGGTAGAATCCAGTTCGCCGAACAAAGCGGGACCTTCGTTCTGAAATTTGTCGGTGAAGTGCGCCTGACCCTGTGTTCGGCGCTGGATGCGACGATCGAGAAGATCTTCACCGCGCTGAACTTCTCGGCCATCGTCATCGACCTGACCGAAACCGAGAGCATCGACAGCACCACCCTCGGCCTGCTGGCCAAGCTGTCGATCCTGTCCCGGCAGAAAGTCGGCCTGCTGCCGACCGTGGTCACCACCAACCCGGACATTTCCCGCCTGCTGCAGTCCATGGGCTTCGACCAGGTGTTCAACATCGTCGACCGCCCGGTGCCGTGCCCGGAGTGCCTGACCGACCTGCCGTCCCAGGACCAGGACGAGAGCGTGGTGCGTTCCAAGGTGCTGGAGGCGCACAAGATCCTCATGGGCTTGAACGACTCCAACCGTGAAGCCTTCCATGACCTGGTGAGCGCGCTCGAGCGGTCCTGATTCAAGTGCTGCGCCGGCTTCTTCGCGGGTAAACCCGCTCCCACAGAGCATACGGTGCCTGTGGGAGCGGGTTTACCCGCGAAGAAGCCGGCGCGGTATCAAGCGTCTATTCAATCCCGCCTGATGAATTCGGTCGCCGCCGTGCCATCGGCATTGAGCTGCAACACCCGCTCCGGCCGCCCCTGGCCATCGAAGAACACCTGCCCCAACCCCGCGCTGTTCCACAACCGCTCCCCGGCCTTGCTACGGCTGGGCGTCCGCGGCACCACCTCCATTTCCCGGCGCTTGGTAAACCAGTTGAGCGGCGAGCGCGGCGAGTACAGCCAGCGGTTGAGCCGGTCGAGCACATCCAGCAGGCGCCGGGGAAACTCGTTCTTGATCCCGCTGCTGGTCACCTGCCACAGGTGCGGGCTGCGCTGGCGGTGGCGGATCAGCACTTCGTAGACGAACGAGTAGTGCACGTCGCCCGACAGCACCACGTAGTGCCCCGGCGTGCGCGAATGGCGGAAGATGTTGAGGATCACCTGCGCCGCGCCGCGATGGGCCATCCAGTTCTCCGCATCCACCAGCAGCGGGTAGCCCAGGGCGCTGAACACCCGCTGCACGGTCTCGATCAGCTTGACCCCGAAGATCGGCGCCGGCGAGACGATGATCGCCGAAGGATGGTCGAGCAGCGCCTGCTGCAGTTCGCTCAGCGCCTCCCAATCGAGCAGGCCGGAAGGCTTGCCCAGGCTGCTTTCGCTGCGCCAGCGGCGGGTGCGGGTGTCCAGCACCAGCAGCGGTGGATCGCTGAGCAGCGCGTACTGCCAGCCCTGGAAGCGCAGCAGCTCGCCGATCAGCTCGTCCCGGGCCTCGTTCAGTTGCCGGCATTGCCCGACCAGCGCCGCGCAACCGTCCGGGTCGTTGCCCCAGCCCTGGCACAGCAGATAGCCGAGCAGGGCGTTGCCGATGATGCGCCGCGAGAACGGGTGGCCGTAGGCGGTCTGTTCCCATTGCGCCGACAGGTTCCAGTCGTCGGTGATGTCGTGGTCGTCGAAGATCATCAGGCAGGGCAGGTGGGCCAGCACCCGCGCTACCTGGCCGAGGCCGTCGCGGAAGGCCTCGATCAGCGGCAGTTCGCGCTGATAACGGGCCTGGCGCTGGTCGGTCAGGCCCTCTGGCATGTCCATCCGCACCAGCGTCCACGGCAGCGGCGACCAGACCAGCAGGTACATGGCCATGACCTCGGCGAAGGTCACCAGGTGGTTGTCGGCGTTGCTGGACGAAAAGATCGGCTTGCGCTTGCCGCCGAAGAAGCGTTCGCGCAGGGTCTCGTTGCCTTCCTGGGCTGGCAGCAGGTCGGCGCGGTGGTAGTAGCAGGCCGGGTGGCGATAGAGCGCGGCGCCGCTGTCGACCAGGGCGCCATCGAGCGCCTCGTCGAACAGACCCAGGTGTTCGATCAGTTCGTGGATGGCGCGCAGCATGGGGCCGGCGACATCGTCGGCATAGACCTGATCGCCGCTCATCAGCAGCACGGCGGGGCGCTCTTCTGGGCGCGGATCGGCGGCAAGCAGGCGGTCGGCGCACAGCAGACCGTCGGCGGCCGGGTGATGGGGCTTGCGGCAGGAGCCGTGGAGCAACTGGTCGAGGCGCTCGCGCAGCACGAAGCTCGGGCGGCTGGCGCCGGGGTAGAGCAGGTGCGGGGCCCAGTCGGCGATGCCCTGGCCGTTGGCCAGGCGCAGGTCGTAGTCGAGCGCCACGTTGCTGGGCAGTGGGTGGTCGAAGTGGATGTCCAGCAGATGGATGAAGGCGTGCACACCGACCGCGATCACCTCGCAGCGCGTGGTGACGCCGATGCCGGCCTGGTCGAGGAGGAATTCGGGTTGCAGCGGTTGCGAGCCGACCAGCCAGATGGCCAGGCGTTGCGGTTCCAGGCGGCGGAGGATGGGGCCGGCGAGGACGAGGGGGAGCGAAGCGGTGGCGGGCATGGATGGCTCAGGTTCGTGTGATGCTGATGGCCCTATCGCGGGGCAAGCCCGCTCCCACAGGGAATGGGGGATGCGGTGTTTTCATTGTGGGAGCGGGCTTGCCCCGCGATGGCGTCATCGGCCACCCCAACGAAAACGGGCGGGAAATGCTCTGCATTAACCGCCCGTCGATCAAGCCGAAGATGTATCAGGCTTTGTCAGCCAGCCATCAGCGCTTCCAGCTTTTCCTGGTCGCGGGCGAACTGGCGGATGCCTTCGGCCAGCTTCTCGGTGGCCATGGCGTCTTCGTTCATCGCCCAGCGGAACTGGCTTTCGTTCAACTGCTGCTTGGCTTCGCCGGCATTGCCCGGCTTGAGCAGGCGTGGCAGTTCGCCCTGGTCGTCCGACAGTTGCTGCAGCAGTTCGGGGCTGATGGTCAGGCGGTCGCAGCCGGCCAGTTGCTCGATCTGGCCGATGTTGCGGAAGCTCGCGCCCATGACCACGGTGTCGTAGCCGTTGCTCTTGTAGTAGTCGTAGATGCGGGTGACCGACTGCACGCCCGGATCCTCGGCGCCGACGTATTCCTTGCCGGTGCTTTTCTTGTACCAGTCGTAGATGCGCCCCACGAACGGCGAGATCAGGAACACCCCGGCATCGGCGCAGGCCTGGGCCTGGGCGAAGGAGAACAGCAGGGTGAGGTTGGTTTGGATGCCTTCCTTCTCCAGCTTCTCGGCGGCGCGGATGCCTTCCCAGGTGGAGGCCAGCTTGATCAGCACGCGGTCTTTCGGCACACCGGCTGCTTCGTACAGCTCGATCAGCTGACGGGCCTTTTTCAGCAGCGCCGGCTCGTCGAACGACAGTCGCGCGTCCACCTCGGTGGAGATGCGCCCCGGAATGACCTTGAGAATGCCCGAGCCCACCGACACGGCGAATTTATCGCAGGCCAGGTCGACATTGCCCTTGGCATCGGCCTTGACCTGCTTGAGCAGGTCGGCGTAACCCGGGATGGCGGCGGCCTTGAGCAGCAGCGAAGGGTTGGTGGTGGCGTCGACCGGCTTGAGGCGGGTGATGGCGTCCAGGTCGCCGGTGTCGGCGACGACGGTGGTGAACTGCTTGAGTTGTTCCAGCTTGGAGGTCATGGGCGTGCTCTGTCCTGTGCAATGACTCGACATTACCCGAGCCCCGACAGCCACTCAAGGCCCGTCGCAGGCGTATCGGGAAACCCTTCGAAGCAGCGCGCTCCCATGTGTAGGAGCGGGCTTGCCCCGCGAAGGGCTGCAAAGCAGCCCCGGCCAACGCCAGGGCCGCGGTAAAAGGCTAACCCTTCGAGTCCCAACCCCGCCCCAGGTTCCCTCAACGCCCCTGCAACAGCTCGGCGGCCTGGTCCAGCACCTTCAGCGGTTCGCTGGTCTTGTGAATGTCCGCCGACAGCAACTGCCGGAAGCGCCGCGCCCCCGGGAAGCCCTGGCCGAGCCCGAGGATATGCCGGGTGATGTGATGCATCGCGCCGCCGCTTTGTATGTGCCCGACGATATACGGACGCAGCTTTTCCATCGCATCGGCCCGGCTGACCACCGGCGCCGCGCTGCCGAACAGCTGCTGGTCGACCTCGGCCAGCAGGTACGGGTTGTGGTACGCCTCGCGCCCGAGCATCACGCCATCGAAGGTCTGCAGATGCGTGCGGCACTCGTCGAGGGTCTTGATGCCGCCGTTGAGCACCAGCTCCAGATCCGGGAAGTCGGCCTTCAGCTGCGCCGCCACGTCATAGCGCAGCGGCGGGATCTCGCGGTTCTCCTTGGGCGACAGGCCTTCGAGGATGGCGATGCGCGCATGCACGGTGAAGCTGCGGCACCCGGCGTCGCGCACCTGGCCGACGAAGTCGCACAGCTCGGCGTAGCTGTCGCGGCCGTTGATGCCGATGCGGTGCTTGACCGTGACCGGAATGCCGACCGCGTCCTGCATGGCCTTGACGCAATTGGCCACCAGCGCCGGATGGCCCATCAGGCAGGCGCCGATCATGTTGTTCTGCACCCGGTCGCTGGGGCAGCCGACGTTGAGGTTGACCTCGTCATAGCCGGCCTCCTCGGCCAGGCGCGCGCAGGCGGCCAGGTCCGCCGGCACGCTGCCGCCCAACTGCAGGGCCAGCGGGTGCTCGGATTGGTCATGGCGCAGGAAACGCTGGGCGTCGTTGTGCAGCAGGGCGCCGGTGGTGACCATTTCGGTGTAGAGCAGGGCGTGCTGGGAGAGCAGGCGCAGGAAGAATCTACAGTGTCTATCTGTCCAGTCCATCATGGGCGCTACGGAGAAGCGGCGAGATGGCTCGGGGCGCAAGGTCAGGAGGCTTGAGGCGGATTCTTGGGGCATCTGGGGATTTGATTCGCGAAAACTGGCGGGCCGGTAGCTGGTGTCGGTGGTGCCACTCGGCATGAAGTGTCCATAGTCTACCAAGCGCGAGGGCTTTCGTCCGGAGTGTCATTACCAATCTGATGGAGAGGCAGTCGAACATTCTGAGGTGTACGAATCGTCGCACTTGTCTTTAGGCGTCGCTATTGCGACGATTGATGTGTTGTGCGACTATTCGTTTCGCCTTCGGAATTGGTCCGTAGGCATGGATCCATAAGGGAGGTCAGTGCCATGAGCGAGGCATTCGAAAATAAAGGCGCGCTGGCGCGCAAGGCGCGCATGGTGTTCGGGGCAACTACTGCCGAGGCTGCGCAGATGGTGCATGTCGCGAAGCGTACTTGGGAGGTATGGGAGTCTGGTCAGCGGGAGATGCCGGATGCGGAGCTGGAACTGTTCATCCACAAGATCACGAACGGTGTCACGCCTTCCGAGGATCGTGAGCTGGTTGTGGTCGTGGCTGACGGTCAGATGCCCCACGATGTGATCTCGAGCGATACGTTCCTCAATCTGACACTGAATGTGGACGGGACGGCCGAGATCAGTTCCATGGCCGTCAGCCGTGCCACTGGGCGCCAGTATATTCACCGTACGACTTTCACGATCGAGCCTCACAACACACACGTTGTTGCTTTTGCTAATCGGCATCGTAAGTGGGGCTAATTGAGCGTAGAGGCGCTCTAGAAACGTTAAGTATCACTGGCCGTTACAGACCCTATCAATCGGTCTGTAACGGCCTTTCTCCAAAGTGTTTGCACTAAGCTGACAGAGTTGCACTTAGTGCCCCATCCCCAACTCCGCATCATCCATCAGCGCCTTGGCCAATGCGCTCAGGTAATACGCCGCCCAAAGCATCTGCGGCTTCTCCTCCATGATCCCGCTGATGGTCAGGTCGCGCACGCAGCCCATCAGTTCCGAGGCCTGATCCCGTGCATGCTGGCAAGGGATCCCGGGTTCGATGAAAAACAGCGGGTCGGTCTGGCCTTCGCCCTGGTAGAACTTGGTCTTGCCCACGGTAGTGTGGGGCGTGGTGGTGTCTGTGGTCATCATTGAATCTCCCTGAATTGTTCCGCTGCCTGGTCTATCGCTATCGCGGGGCAAGCCCGCTCCCACGTCGGTACGCAATGGCGTGGGAGCGGGCTTGCCCCGCGATGACGTCAACTCAGGCGCCACATACCTTGTGATCTAGTGCAACGGACGCGGCTGCGCGTTCGGCATCTGTACCTGGATCAATGCCGACTCCAGCAACACGCGCAGTGCCTCCATCTCATGCATGGAAGCCAGCATCAGAATTGAGGCGGGTGACTTGGGCTGCAGCAGAACGGCCTGATGCGCCACGCTTTGCGCGCACAGGGCGTATTCGGTGGCCTGGATGAGGGTGTCTTCGAGGGAGTGGTGGTTGTGGGGTGGGTCGGGGACGATCTTCAACATCACGATTTTTCTCCATGATGCGGTCACCTGCCTGCTGTCAAACAGAAGGGTGGCAGCTGTACGTGGGTTGACAGACCGGCGAAAATCGTAAAATTCCGGCGCACGCAAGCGTGCCCGCACATACAGCCGCCATAAACGGCAAGCCATACACGATTATTCGTCACAGCCTGTCAAAGCTGTGTCGTTGATATTCAACGACAGCCCGAGACTAGAGCTCTGCCCAAGAGGTCGCAACGGAAAAAACGCGGCAGGAGTATGTTTGGGAAATGGACTACAAGGAAGGGGCAAAATCTGATTGTTGGCGGCTTGAATCGACTATTTTCAGGCTGGTTCGCTCTGCAGCTGAGCTTGATTTCTGGGGAGAGCTTGAGCCGGCTGTTTGAGATGGACTGGGATGCCCGAGGGTTTCGAGTGTCTCCGGTCACCGTGACTGGAACTCGTTGAGTCGTTATGCCCACTTGCGCGGACGTGGCGATCAGTATAAAGGGTGGGCTTGGACCAGCAAAATTTTAGCATCGCATGTCACGTTGGGTGCGAGAGTCGGTGGAGAGTGAAATGACTAAGAAAGGAATCGAGGGGAAGTCAGATCGGTCTAAAGGCGTGGTGCGATCTTTTATTGAATCTATGCCTGCTGCAGATTATGTGGAAATGGCCGTTGATGCTTTTGTGGGTTCAGAGGCGTTAAAGGATGTTCCGGTTGTTGGAAGTTTGATGGGGGTCTTGGAGTTTAGAAGTAGGTTTAAGCGTAGAAGATTTCTTAAGCGAGTTGAAAAATTCTATTCTGAAGTTTCCGATCTTTCTTCGGAGGAACTCAAGGATTTCGATGAGTCATTTGAAAGCTCAGAGCAATCAGAAGAATTCGTAACGGATTTAATAGAGCTAATAGATCGTTTGGAAAACGAGCAGAAAGCTTTGATGCTGGCCGGCGCATTCAAACGCTTGGTAAGGCAGGATATCGATAAGTCAACCTTTACTGACATGAGTAGGGTGTTCGATAAGGTTTATAATATCGATTTGTTTCACTTCATGCATGGTTATAAAAATCCTCATACGTTTGAGGATTCACTTGGGGATGTATTGGTTAGCGTTAGGGTGTGCAAGAGGAAGATTGAAAATTCCACTCGTCAAACTATGATGCTTGATCCTAGTCGAGTTGATTCTTTTATCAAGGTTTCCTATGAAGTGACTGGCTTCGGTAGGTTGGTTTTAGAAACCTTGCATGAAGTGTATGCGGAAAAAATAGATCCTGAGCATTTGATAAGGACGGAACCGGGGCAGTAGGTGCAGTTGCGGGCACCTAGGGAGGTCGAACTGACGATGGACAACCAAACCGTAAATTAGGTAGCGTTGTCGCACTTGTAGCGACTTCCTCAAAGCCACGCAAGAAATTAGGGGCGACAGGGAGTGTTATCCCACACACCTTAACAATCGCTAGTAGTTGTGAGTCATTCGCAAAAATGGAGCAGCAATGTTTTTCGAAAAAGAAGACAATAACAAGGTTCTGGGTGAGTTTTTACGTAAGTCCGGAATTGCCAATACTGATAACGAAGCAAGAGCCGCAAGGCTGTCCATATCACGAGAGATAATCGGATATATCTACAAAAAGCCAGATGGATGGGATCAACGCTGCACCTTCAACATCAAGTATATAGGCGAACAATATCTTCGAGTGCTAAGCAATTTCGACCATCAAAAGCTAACAGATATTGACTCTATCTATTCAATGTCATATAGATTTCTATGTGAGTTCGACTTCCTAGTAGGCTCCGGTAAAGAGCTTAGCATGGAACTGCGGTCGATCAAGAATAAAATTGAGCATGACAATGCTGAAATGGACGAGGACGTTAGATCTCAAATAATTTACGCGGCATACATAATGCCAGCCAATATAGCCAAGGAATTCATTAATGACGCAAATGTTGGCGTCTTCAGGGACTTCGAGCAGAGGAAAATTGAGGCTGAAAACCTTAAAGCCAAGTGGGATGAGGAAATCGAACAAAAAAAGGCCATAGCAGATGCACTGAAAGATAAGCTCGACGAATATAAAATTGGATTTAATTTTGTCGGATTATACAAAGGATTTTCTGAGCTTTCCGAGAAAAAAATCAAAGAGTCACGCTGGTTATTTTGGTCCTTATTAGGAATGGGATCTCTAATCTTGCTCCCTCTAATTGCTGAAATCATATTTGCCACAAGTGAAATTTACGACGGAAAGTCTTTCGCCGCCAATCATTTAATCATATTGATACCATTGATCTCTATTGAGTTGATTTTAATTTACTTCTTCAGAATAATTTTGATTAATCATAAGTCTGTAAAGGGTCAAATCATGCAGCTTGAATTAAGGCAGACACTTTGCCAATTTATTCAAAGCTACGCTGGTTACTCCACGGAAATCAAAAAGCAAGACTCCGGGGCATTGGAGAAATTTGAAAGCCTAATATTCAGTGGAATTCTCTCTGACCCTGAAAAGCTGCCTAGCACTTTTGATGGGCTTGAGCAAATAGGTAATTTAATCAAAAGCGTAAAAAACTCATAACAAACCATTCGCGTCACTTACTTGAAATCGCGTTCCGAGCGCCCTTCAAAACACATAGCATGGAGTAGCTTAGTAAGCGCTCCATGAACCCCACCTAACCCAAGATGGGCAGAGCCCTCAGCTATGTATTTGAGGTGTGCAGTTCCATGGCAACAGCGCTTCGTAGTCTTCCACTGAGGACGCCTGTGGCAGGCTTTTCGCTTCGTCGAAGAGCGGCAATTGGGGCGTCGCCGCATCGCTTGTCTGCTCGGTCTTGCGCCCGAACAGGCGCTGGCGCAACAGCGCAACTTCCTCTTCGAGATGAACGATCTTGCCTGTCGGACGCGCGCTCGTTGATCATCTGCTCAAGCAGTTGCTTGAGTAGAACAGGATCGTCAGGGAGGGTTTCGGGCATGGAAATCATGCCGCGGATTATACCGAATCAGGCGACGAAACGAGGGGTCAAAACCTGATGCGGACGGTTACGCCAGAGGTCGAAGCCATCGAGTAGCCAGTTCAGTTCCTGGACGGTCAGGACAATGGCTTCGTCAGTGACATCGGGCGAGGTTTTGAAACGTTCGGACTCCAAGCGTTTGAGCCAGAGGCAGAAGCCGTTGCGCTCCCAATACAGGATCTTCACGCGGTTGCGCGGCTTGTTGAGGAAAACGAAAAGCACCGGGTCGAACACCGCCACCTTGATATCGAGTTCGACCAGCGCGGCCAGGCCATCGATGGATTTTCAAAAGTCGACGGGCTTGGGGTAGAGGTACACTTTTTCGACTTTGGCGTCGGGTCGCATCATTGTCGGCGAGCTCCAGAAAGAAATCGGGAGCACAGCATCGGGGATCAGGTAAGCGCTTTGAATGTGGGGTTCATGGAGCGCTTACGATCGATCAGCTATGGCGAGTCCGGTAGAACGGCAGTCCAGATCATGGGGCAAATGGGCAAACTGAGCGCCATTCCATGCCACTCTATGCCCTTTGGATTCTTCACCGGCAGGTACAGAAAAGCGCCCAAGCCCTTTGCGTATGGGGCTTGAGCGCATTTTCTCGTCAATACTCCAGCACAATCGGTGTTTGTCGGTTTAAACCTTCTGCATGCCGTTTGAAGAGCCGGAGCAGGTGGATGGCCTCGAGCAGATGGTAGGCTTCTATATCGAAAGGTGCGGGGATTTTTTGTGCTCAGGTAAGTCGTTCAGGGCGCAGTTTCGACCGCCAGCTGGGCAGTCCAGCAGTGGCGGCATACCTTAGCAGTTACAGAAAACTAGTGCGCTTAGAAGTTGATGACTCCTTAGACTTTCAGATGCTGATGTGCGCTGCGATACTTTTTTACGAACGCGTCCGTTGTGGTGGAGTAATGATCGGCAAAAACTTTATACCTGGCAGCTTGTACAATTCCACGGTTGAATCGTCTGGTTTCACTAGCGCTCTGCTTGAAGACCTCAATATTCTTTGTCCCGAGGGGCGTACATACCAATGCTAAGTCTTTTCTTAAACTCAGCATTAGTTCTGAGTGTGGATGTGCCGGCCCCATCCCTTGACTTCCAGCTATGACTATTGGGTTGTCTGAAGTCATGAACGACACATTTTCTGAGGCAATGTAAAATTGCCAATTTTTTTTGAGTAGGCTATTTCCGATCATTTCGGCCATCTGAACCATTGGTCTAAGTGATACCCAATCTTTCGCTTTGGCCGAGATTCCGTATTTGCTAATTATCTCAGAGAACTCGCCATCGTTGTTGGCGACTTCTGATAATGCGAATTGTGCTACCCGCGTAAATATATCGTTAATGCCGTTTCGAAAGCTAGGGACTCTCGTGAGGCCGAGTGCAATGAAGAACGCTAGCTTAGCTTTGTCGTTGGGGCTGATTGTTATAGGGTGGCCTGGTCTTGGTTGAATGCTCTTAATAAGCGGAGGAATGTCATTGTCCACCGTGTGAGCTAACAGTTTTTCGATTGAGTCGATATCCCGTTCGCCAGAAGAAGTTTCTTGCGAGTAGTAATAGTCTTCATAGGCTTGTGATTTTACGGACTTTTCTTGTGGTTTTCGACCGTCACGCTTGTCATATACCCATACGAAAGGGGTGTTTTCCTGGGATGCAAATCCTTTTAGAAATCCTTGTGGGACATAGTGTTGTCTGACTGTAGTCATCGGGAAATCCTTACCGGTAAGGGTGGGAGTCGGACTGAAAAAGCAGCTCTTCTATGTTGAATCTTGTTCTAAGAAGTTCCCGCAGTTTTTGCTTTGCGTCAGAAAGTTTGTCTCGATGCTGGGTAAGATTTTCCATAAATTTTTCGGCTGTATCATTGTCCTCCCATGTTAGCACCGTTGGATGCGGATCATCACTTTCAATCCAGATATCAGGCCAGTAGTAAGTTTCTCCTTCGCGAAGTGCGAGGATGGCTTCTTTGTATTTTTCGTTTAATATGGCCTCGGTTGTGGTTCTTTTTGGCATTTTTATAATCATTTTGGTTTCGCTTATTGTTCGGTCCCAAGTAATACTTTCTGACATTTCTCTAAGGAAGTCGAACTTGCTAGCATATAGTGCGTCACAACAAGTCGCCAGGGCGGGATCAATGATTTGCAGTCCCCCGCGCAGTTCGTGACTCAAATCGATAAACATGTTGCTAGCAAGCTCGACGTCCTGTCGGTGGTTGTTGAGCGCATTTACTACGGTGAATGCTACACCTGTTTTGGTTGTGCGGTAATCCTTTGCGCAATCCAGTATAGACTCCGTCACATCCTCAAGCGCCTGCAGGCAGTAATACAGTTTAGTAAGTGAGCGACACGCTTTTTTTCTGTCGTTTGGCGATAGTTTTCCAAGGGCTGATAGAGATTTCGCTACGATAAATCCCACGATTCTGCTAAGCATGATTTCTGCGGTAATCATTAATCGCTCTCTCTGTATGGTATTTACTGTTCAGCACTTGTAGTGATCCTTGCGGTCGATGTCCTAGTGGCTATCGTGCATGGGGAAGTGCTGGATTATCAATCTTCGTTCAGGCGTAGGAAGTGTGGGTGCTCGCCATAGTCAAATGTTGGATCTATCTCGGTGATTCGCTCCACGATTTTAGTGTGATCAGCTTCGGCTCGACCTCGGTGATATGTTTGATTGTTTGCTTTGATTTGCTGCAGTAAAAAATTAAGTGCTTCGATGTCGAATGTTTTGAGGTTGGGCTGAATGGAACTTTGGAATCTAGAGTCTGCCGTGTTGTAGCTTCTGCTAACGCCATAATAAGCTCCCATGAGTTTGCAGCAGCTCCTGTGCCACTCTAAAGAGTCTTCAAAGGTAAGTATTACAGACCAAAGCTCTGAGTCAATCGTCGGGTACTCATCACTGGTGATCCAAGCCAAAAGGTCGTTGAAGTGCGCTTCCAGATTGTCTTGAATGAACCACCCTAGAATTCTACTATTTGCGTCGTTCTCTATGTGGTGAGAGATTTTTAGTCTGGCGGCTTCTGAAAGATATTGATAGAGCTCAGGGTTTTTGGCTAGATAGAAAGCTATATAAGTTAAGGGTAAGCCGTTAGAGGCAATGTTTCCATAAAACTCGGGGTCATCTTGAATTGTTGCGGGGATATGTGCAATTTGACGTGAGCTTATGCATTCAAGAACATGCAGGTGGAGCTTCCTATTTTTTTTGCAGTCCTCGTTTTCTAGTTTGAATGTGAATTTCCAAAAGGTTCGAAATAAAGCTATTTGGGCGTCAGGCTTCAAGCGGCGAAGGTACCTGCTGTCAATATATTGATTGACCTTCTCCCGAGTATTGAGCGCTTCAGCGGCTTCTGATAGATCGGTTAGGAGCTCATTGATTATTTTGCTGGTGTAGAAAGGGGGTTTTATTAGTAGCCCCTCTAGGGTGTTTCGCAACAAGGCTCTTGTGGTGTCTTTGTTGGGCGAGTGCAGTTCTCTATCCCTGTTAAGAATTGGGTGTGCAGAAAGATGTCGTTGCTTCTGCAAGGTTCTTAGGTTTTCGATTTCGGGTGCATCTAGTAGCTCTGTTCTTCTGAAGACTTCTTCAAATAAAGTGATTTCCCAGGTTGATGATGTTGGTTGAGCTTCTTGAGTCGCGTTCATTTCCTCAAGGATTAGCCTGGCGATGTTGTCGTTATAGATGTCTACGAGATGCTGAAGTTTGTAAACTATGTCGCATACTGCTACCGACCAAAGCATAACTACTGCAGATCGGTAATTTTCGTTTTGATATGATGAAACCACTTCTTCGAAGTACTTTCTTGTTTTCGGAGAGTGGATGTCTTTTGAAATACTCTCTATTGAAAAGCTGCTCATCACCACCTCATGCTGGAAGGAGTTGTAGAGCTTCGCGCAGGGTCATGACGTGCGGGTCAGCTCTAAAGGGCAGATTGCCATCAGAAGCATTGAATTTGAAGATAGAAAAACCACGCACTAGCTTTGCTTGGTACAGATTTGGTACCGGATGAAGTAGTACCATCTGAAGGCGGCGTATTCTCTGGGGCTGAGGAAGATTATGCCCAATCCATCATCGGCGTCACGGAGAAGCGGCGGGATGGCTCTGGGCTCAGGGTTGCGGGTGTGGCGGCTTGAGAGTCTGGGACACGAACTCAGCGAAGCCAGACGGCGGGGCGCTGGCTGGCGATGGAAAGAGCGAATGGCCGCCAGTTTACCAAGCATGACGGGATTCGTCCGGTTTGAGCGGCGATCAGGTGCTGGCCGGTTCGAAGGTGAACAGCGTTGCAAGCATCACCCTCCTGGGAGCGGACTGGCTCCGCGAACGCGCCAGACCAGACAACCCATGGCGGAAGCATTGGCCCATCGTGCCGATCGGATTGCCCCGGGCGCGCGATTGGCGTTCCCGGGATCTCGTACAGTAGCAATGGCTGGACGATAGTTCGAATAAAGCGATCAACCGCTATCGCATACATTTCTATCGTGAAAGCCAAATGACCGAATGTTTTCAGCAGACGCTGAAAAGTAATGGATATCAGCCTGTTGTAGAAAGTGCTATTCCAGTGCTTACTTTAGTATGAGTGTTACTTAAGTTTTAATTGAGGGGTGAATAGCTTTTAGCCACTACTCACTAATTCCCAATGATTCTAAGCCCTCCGTAGCACATTTTTTTGTGATGGCTAAGCTCGTAGTCGCGCAACGGATGTTAGGGACGTACGCGCGTCTATCATGCTGCATCTACTAAAGGACTATCCCATGGAAAGCTTCGCTATCGCAGCCTCACAAATAAACTGGAACGGTGGCCAACGGATTACTTTGACTCCGGGTGATACGGCTACCTGCACGACGTTGCGCCCTGGCCAGATTTACGGGATTTTCATCTATAACTCTGCAGGTAGTGACAACAATGCCACTGTCAATGTGGTATGGAGCAATAGCCAACCCCCTGCAGGCATTACTGTTCCAGGTACCACTGCCAATGCCGGCTTGGCTTCGCTGGGTTTTGTTTCGGGTACCGATACCCAGACCATCTCGGTTTCGCTGCCCAGTAACAGTGGCATCGCACAGGTCGAGCTGTGGCTGGGCAGTACCAGCATGCCGACCAATACAAGCGGGCTGAACAATAACCAGCTGCAGGCGAATGGTGAGCAGTATCCGTTCAATAAATATAACCGCTATTATGCAGTGCCTCCGTCAAAGTGGATGAACCTGACCATCGTTAGCAAAATTACTCAGTTTATCTCGTGCCAGTTCCGGGAGGCGGCTGCTACTGTATTTGTTGTTAATGAAACCTCCAATGGCCTGCTGTCTGGTCAAGTCACCAATATTGGGCCTACTGCTTCGGAAAAAGGCGCTGTCACCATCGTTGCAACTCAGATTCAAAGTGTCAGCAATAACTTGCAAGGCGACGGCACGCAGTGGGTCTGGATGGACGCTGATAGTCAACAAGACTCTACGAGCGCCAGTATTTCTCTGCAATCACTTTAAAAGGGCGGTCAGCTATAATAAAAGAGCCGTGCACTGCGCGGCTCTTTTATTTTGAAATGGTAACTTTTCTGGCGTGCCATCAACGCTTGATTGCATCCATTCGTTGTTGCCAGTTCGCTGCTTTGCTCCAGAGGGCTTACCTGTGGCAAGGTAAGCCCAAGTCCTCTCCCGCTTCAGTGGCTCATGCCCAGTTCCGCATCATCCATCAGCGCCTTGGCCAACGCGCTCAGGTAGTACGCCGCCCATCAGTTCCGCGGCCTGGTCGCGGGCGTGCTGGCAGGGGATGCCGGGTTCGATACAGAACAGCGGGTCGGTCTGGCCTTCGCCCTGGTAGAACTTGGTCTTGCCGACGGTGGTGGGGGTGTCGTCTGTAATCATGATTCTCTCCCTGAGATGGTCGGTGCCTGTGCGGGCCTCTTCGCGGGTAAACCCGCTCCCACAGGTACAGCGCTGGCTCCAAGGCACAGGTGATCCTGTGGGAGCGGGTTTACCCGCGAAAGGGCCCGACCAGGCAACACATGCCTTGCGGTCCATCTGCTGGTACTCGAATAATCGTCGCGTCAGGATAGTCATTTCCGAATGAACGGCATCGATGGATGTTCACCGGCTCATCGAGCCCCGTTCACAAGTGAATCGCGAGTAATGAAACCATGTTTGACCACTACCTGAAACGATGGGGGCTGACCCTCGACGGGGACGCGTTCGTTTCGTTGAACGGCCATCTTCTCCCGGTTCGCCAGGGCGATACACCCGCCATGCTGAAAATCGCGCAATCACCCGAAGAGCAGGCCGGCAACCAGCTCATGGCCTGGTGGGGCGGTGATGGTGCGGCCCCGGTGCTGGCTCACGATGGCGAGGCGTTGTTGATGACGCGGGCGCAAGGCTCGGCATCCTTGGCGCAGATGGTTGCCGATGGCCGGGATGACGAGGCCACGCGCATCCTCTGCGCGGTGGTAGCCCGCCTACACGCCCCACGCGCTGAGCCAATGCCTGCGCTGGTTCCGCTGGCGCAATGGTTCGAAGCGTTGTGGAGTGCGGCGGCGACTCACGGTGGGGTGCTGGAACACAGTGCCAGGGCGGCGAGGGCGCTTTTGGCCGAGCCGCAGGAGGTGGTGGTGCTGCACGGCGATATCCATCACGGCAACGTGCTGGATTTCGGGCCAGCTGGATGGCTCGCCATCGATCCCAAGGGTTTGTACGGCGAGCGAGGCTTCGATTACGCCAACATCCTCTGCAACCCCGACGATGCAAGCGCGCTGGCACCGGGGGTCTTTGCACGTCGGATAGCGATCATCTCGGGCGCTGCCAGTATTGATCGGCGCAGGCTTTTGCAATGGGTGCTGGCATGGGCAGGGTTGTCGGCGACCTGGATGATCGAGGACGGTATCGAGCCGGACAGCAGGCTTGAGATGTCCAAGCTGGCAGCTTCGGCGCTCGACTGCGGCGTCCAGATTTCTGATTGAGCCGGTGCCTCACAAAATAAACGAGTTGCTATGCTGCTGGCGGTCCGGGCATACGGATTCGCCAGCGCCGGATGGTATTGCCAATACAAGGAGGTTCACATGCAAGTCACATTACCCTTGAGTGTCAGCGACTGGAAATACAAGACGGCCAGCGGTGGCGGGCTGACGGTGATGTTCGCCGCCGCCAGCGGTGGTCTGCTCACCCTGACCGATCCCGACAAGGCCGAACAGCAGTTTCGCTACGGCTCGCTCGGGGTCGGCGTGGGCGCCGGCGCGCGCCTGCCGCGAGTGGGCAAGATCAACTTGCTGGTACGCGGCAAGAGCGTCGGCGCGGTGGGCGCGAACGAAGACTTCCCGGCGATCGGTACGGTGCTGGTGGCAGACTCGGTCGCTGGCCGTGGCCTGGTCCGCGACGATTTCAAAGGTGGATGCGTGTTCCTCGAAGGCGGGCTGGGCCTGGTCGGTGGTGGCAGCGGGTCGGGCGTCTTGTTCGGCCTGGACCCCAAGTTGCTGATCCTGAGCACCGCCGCAGTGGGGGCGGGCGGTGCGCTCCTGCCACAGGACACCCTGCCGCGTCTTCTGCGCTCGGCCAAGGGTGTGATCTTCTCCGCCGGGTTCAACATCGGGGTGCAGGCTGGTGGCGGCTTGACGTTGACCTTGGGCGGGCTGTTCTGATCGAGAGCAGCGTGAGGGGGCGATACGTCCCCACGCACCCGATCGCGCCCAGCTGGCGCTGATCCCATCAAGGAAGATAAAAACAATGAAAACAGTGCTCGGCTTCTTGCTCTCCATCTGTTTCAGCCTACCGGCGTTTGCCGGCGAAACACCCATCGGTTTCCGCACCGCTACCCTGGCGGACAAGCAAAATAACCGCCCGCTGGAGCTGGCGGTCTGGTACCCGGCTACAACCACCGCCACACCGCAATTGATCGGTGATACACCTGTGTTCCTCGGCGATCCTGCCGTGCGCGATGCGCCTCCGGCCAAAGGCGCGCACCCCATGGTGGTGTTGTCCCACGGCTACCGCGGCAACTGGGGAAACCAGTCTTGGCTGGCCAGCGCGCTGGTTCAGCAGGGTTACATCGTGGCGGCGGTCAACCATCCCGGCACCACCACCCGCGATCGCGACCCTGAAGCCGCGGCACAGTTGTGGCAGCGTCCCATCGACCTGCAACGGGCCATCGATGCGGTGATGGCTCAGCCGGCAAAGTTCGGCGCGGTGGCGGTGGGCAAGATCGCGGTGGCAGGTCATTCGTTGGGCGGCTGGACAGCCTTGGAAATCGCCGGTGCCCGGTTCGACGCCGAGCGCTTTGCCCAGGACTGCGTCGCCCATCCGCAGCTGGCCAGTTGCAACGTATACAAACAGATCAACCCCGGCCGCAGCCCGGCATCGAAAGCCCGATTGGACGACGATCTGCGTGACAAGCGTGTCACCGCCATCGTGACCCTGGATCTGGGCCTGTCACGGGGCATGACCAATGACAGCCTGGCGGCATTGCCGGTACCGACGTTGGTAATCGCGGCGGGCGCGCCCTCCGAAGACCTTCCGGCACAGTTGGAGTCCGCCGACCTGGCCAAACGCTTGCCTCAGGCGACGAGTCGTTATGTCGAGATCGAGGACGCCAGCCACTTCAGCTTCTTGTCCATGTGCAAACCCGGCGCATTGGCGTTGCTGGAAGAGGACGCGCCCGGTGATGGCATCATTTGCCGGGATGGCGATAACGCTCGGCCACGGGCGCTGATCCAGCAGCAGATTGCCTTGCAGATCACCGAGTTTCTGGCGCAGTCGTTTCATAACTGACGACGATCCATCATGGGCGGATCAATGGTTGCGCAGCTGATGCAGGCAATCGATCCGTTCATGAACGGCTATCCAGCAATGTGAGCGTACCTGCCACCATTCCCAATCCCGTCCTCACTCAGTACACTTGCGACAAATTCTTATTCGCACCTGGTAATCTTTTGGGGGAGGGCGTGATGTCCACCGTTGTTCCCGCCGGCACTGTCCACTGCGGCCTGGAAACACTCTACCGCGAGCACAGCACCTGGCTCCACGGCTGGCTGCGCCAACGCCTGAACAGCTCCGCCGATGCCGCCGACCTGGCCCAGGACACCTTCATCCGCGTGCTGCTGGCGCGCACCGCCGGCACCCTCAACCAGCCCCGTCACTACCTGGCCACCATCGCCCGGGGCCTGGTCATCGACCTCTATCGCCGCCGCAGCCTGGAAACCGCCTACCTCGAAGCCCTGGCGCTGCAGCCGGAGAACTACGCACCTTCCGCCGAAACCCACGCCGCCATCCTCGATACCCTGATGGCCATCGACCGGATGCTCGACGGCCTCGGCCCGCGCACCCGGGCGATCTTCCTTGCCGTGCAGCTGGACGGATTGAGCTACGAAAAGGCCGCCGAACGCCTCGGCGTTTCGGTGAGCACCGTGCGCAAGCACCTCGCTCGCGGGCTGATGCATTGCCTGCTGGTCGAGGGTGCATGAAGGCCATTCTTGCCGAGGCCGTGGACTGGTACGTGCGCTTGCACGACAGCAACGTCGACGCCGCCACCCGCGCCTCCTGGCAAGCCTGGCGCGCCGCCGACCCTCGCCATGCCGCCGCCTGGGCGCGGCTGGAGGAGCTGCAAGGCCGCCTGGGCAACGTGCCCAGTGGCGCCGCGCAGACCCTGGAAATCGCCCGACGGGATCGGCGCCATGCCGTGAAGGCCCTGGTGCTGTTGCTCGGTGCCGGTGTGGTGGGTTGGCAGGGTTACCGGCGCTCGCCGTGGAGCACCGATTACTCGACCCGGACCGGCGAGCGGCGCCGAGTGACCCTGGCCGATGGCACGCGCCTGGACCTCAATACCAACAGCCACGTCGATATCCGCTTCGACGCTGGCCAGCGGCTGATCCACCTGCGCCAAGGCGAGATCCTGGTGGAGACCGCCAAGGACCCGCGTCCGCTCAGCGTGCGCACCGCCGAAGGTGTGATCCGTGCCCTCGGCACCCGCTTCAGCGTGCGTCAGGACGCGGGTACGAGCCACGTGGCGGTGGCTGCCCATGCCGTGGAAGTGCGGCCAGCGCAAGCGTCGCAAGTGGTGCGTATCGATGCCGGGTATGGGCTGAGCTTCGGCGCCGACGGTGTCGGGCCGCTGCGTCCCCTGGCCCCCGGCGGCCAGGCATGGGCGCAGGGCATGCTGGTCAGCGTTGATTGGCGCCTGGACGATGTGGTCCGTGAGCTGGCGCGCTATCGGCCTGGTTATCTCGGGTGTGCGGGGGAGGTTGCCGGATTGCGCCTGTCGGGTGCGTTCAATCTTGATGACACCGATGTTGCCTTGGCCAGCCTGGAAGACGCGTTGCCGGTTCGGGCGCGGCGCGTGACGCGCTATTGGGTGCGGCTGGAGCCGCTTGGGGTGGGGTAGGGCGACTGCATTTCATTGGCCCTCCCTTGAAATACATTTCGTAGGAGGATTCGAGGCGTGGGAGCGGGCTTGCCCCGCGATGCGATGGCGGCCTTGACGCCCTCATCGCG
>NZ_JAJSRC010000100.1:0-405 GCF_021283245.1 Pseudomonas sp. NMI760_13
CTGACCCGTTACCAGGTCGACCAGGGCCACATCGCCATCGAAGGCGCGGGGATCAATGCCAGCAACGTCGACAGCTTCGAGCTGATTGCCCGCAGCACCAAGATCAATGCAGAGATCCAGGCCCGCAACCTGGCCATCGTCGCCGGGCGCAACGATGTCGATGCCCGCACCTTGGCGGCCACCGCGCGTGCTGACGACGGCAGCGCCAAGCCGAGCCTGGCGATCGACTCCAGCGCGCTGGGCGGCATGTATGCCGGCGCGGTCAGGCTGGTCGGCACCGAGGCCGGTGTCGGTGTGCGCCTCGACGGGCGGATGATCGCCAGCGGTGGCGATATCCAGCTCGATGCCAATGGCCAGCTGAGCATGGCCCAGGCCAGCGCCGGGGGCGATGTGCGCATCCGGGCG
>NZ_JAJSRC010000101.1:0-404 GCF_021283245.1 Pseudomonas sp. NMI760_13
GAGCCGCAACGGCACTTCGAGCATTTCACCTCCCTGGCCCTGCTCGGCATTCGCGAGCTGAACGCCACGCTGGCCGCCGGCGAGGCTGCCGCCGAAGTCGAGCGAGAAGTACGGGAGGTGGAGCGCTGGAACAGCAGCCCCCTGCTCGCCGCCAAGGCTCCCCTCCCCGCCGTGGATGTCGAGGCCCAATTACCGCGTAGGATCGAGCGCAAGCAGCAGGAAGCACGGGAGCGCTTCGAGGAACGCTACGACGAGGGCGAACGCAGCGCCTTCGCCAGCGCTTACGAGACCGAACTGCACAACCGCCAACAGCTGATCGACCAGCTGGCCACCTTGTATGCCGAGCTCTACGCCGCCCCGGCGTTTCAACGCATCGCCTACAACGACTACAGCGCCATCGACTG